>NZ_JBHUAL010000194.1:0-18433 GCF_042789775.1 Kitasatospora sp. NPDC056800
CACTCCGTTTTTTTCTGGTTGGGGGGGGGCGGTTTTTTTTTTAACCGCCCCCCCCGCCGCCGGCCCCCCCCGGGGCGGGGTGGGGGCCGGGGGCGGCCCCCCCCGGGGGGGGGGCCGGCCCGGGGCCACGGTGCGTCCGGCCGGGGGTGGTCGGAGAGCGGACGGTGGCTTGAAAGCGACCCTTGTGGGTAGTTGATCGGACGCATAGCGTGACGGCCTGCCGCATCGCGGTTCCTGCCAGCCCGATGAGAGAGGTGGCTTCGCCATGCCCGAAAACCTCGACTACGCCGAGCCGAGACCTCAAGGCGGGCTACCTCTGTTCTTGGCCAGCGCCCCGGCGTTCACGCCGGACGTGAAGGCCGTCCCTGGCTCGGAGGAGCGGAGCGCCGGAGTTCTCTGCGCCTCCGGGGCGAGGGTTAGGCGGTCGGGCGTTGCCGACTCTCGATGTAGTGGCGTACGACGGTGGGCGGCGCACCACCGCATGAGCCCGCGTAGTAGGAACCGGACCAGAAGCGGCCGCCCCACAGGTAGCGGCGGACGTGGCTGTCGTACTCCTGTCGGAGCCTTCGGGAACTGACGCCTTTCAGGCTGCTGACCAGTGTGGAGAGCTGGATCTCGGGCGGGTAGCGCAACAGCGGATGCACATGATCCTGTTCGTATCGAACTGCTTCGACTCGGCCTCGAAGTCCGCGCATACGTCCCGCATGATTTCTTCGTAGCGGGTCGGCGTGGCGTCCGGAAGGCCCTGCGCCGGCACTTCGTGACGAACCCAAGTGGACGTGCAGGCTGTGGACGACATGGCGGCCGGTGCGCACATCGGGGTTCGGATTCCAGCGCGATGACATGAGCCAAAGCGCTACGGTGGGCATCGTGCAGCTTCGGTATGCCTTCCGCGTGTACCCGAGTGCCGGTCAGCGTTCTTCGCTGGCAAGGTCGTTCGGGTGTGCGCGGGTGGTCTTCAATGACGCGCTCCGCGTCCGTGAGGACGCCCGCGCCGCCGGGCTGCCGTTCGTCACGTCGGCCGAGCTGTCCAAGCGGCTGACGGCCTCGAAGAAGACCCCCGGGCGTGCCTGGCTCGGCGAGGTGTCCTCGGTGATCCTGCAGCAGTCCTTGCGGGACCTGGACACCGCGTACCGGAACTTCTTCGACGGCATCAGGGGCAAACGGCCGAAGGCCGGACCGCCCCGCTTCAAGTCCCGTAGGGACAGCCGGCAGGCGATCCGCTTCACCGCCAACGCCGGATGGAGGATCACCGACGGCGGGAAACTGCGTCTGCCGAAGATCGGTGACGTGCGGGTGAAGTGGTCGCGGGCGCTGCCGTCGGTGCCGTCCACGGTGACCGTGGTCCAGGACGCCGCCGGGCGGTACTTCGCCTCCTTCGTGGTCGAGACCGACCCCGCCGCCGACCGTGAGCGAATGCCCGCGGCCGACGCCACGGTCGGCATCGACCTCGGACTGGCCCACTTCGCCGTGCTCTCGGACGGCACGAAGATCGATAGCCCGAAGTTCCTGCGCCGCGCCGAGAAGAAGCTCAAGAAGGCGCAGCGGGTGCTCAGTCGCAAGGTGAAGGGGTCGAAGAACCGGGACAAGGCCCGGGTCGGGGTCGCCCGTGCGCACGCGCGGGTGGCCGATGCGCGGCGCGAGTTCCACCACCGGCTCTCCACCAGGTTGATCCGCGAGAACCAAGCGGTCGCCGTGGAGGACCTGGCGGTGAAGGGACTCGCCCGCACGCGCCTGGCCAAGTCCGTGCATGACGCCGGGTGGTCGGCGTTCGTGACCATGTTGGAGTACAAGGCCGTGCGGTACGGGCGTGCCTTCCACCGGACAGGCCGCTTCGAGCCGACCTCACAGGTGTGCTCGGACTGCGGCGTCAAGGACGGCCCCAAACCCCTCGGTGTCCGGGAGTGGACGTGCGGGGCGTGCGGGGCCGTCCTGGACCGGGACGTCAACGCGGCGGTCAACGTCGCCAAGGCCGCCGGACTGGCGGTATCGGCCTGTGGAGCGCAGGTGAGACCGGTATTCGTTCCGGCGCAGCGCGGTGAAGCAGGAACCCACCCGAAGCCGTACCGGGCAACGGTGCGACAGACGGGAATCACTCGCCTCTAGGCGGGTGAGGATGTCAACAGCGGTACATGGGCTGGTACGGGTACGACAACCCGAAGTTCCCGATCGTCACCCCGTAGCCACACCGTCCGGCCCTTCCGGTCCGACCCGTCGTGGGGGCGGGGTGCGGGAACGGAGGGGGTGCGGCCCCTCGCGCCGGTTCGGGCGCGAGGGGCCTCGCTGTGCGGGAGGTCGGGTGGGCCTCCTGTGTCGGAGGGAAGAGGCCGGAGCGGCCCCTCGGGCGGCCCGTTCGGCGTACGGTCGACGTATGGACGTACGCGCGCTACTGCTCTCGGTCAACGTCGGCAGGCCCCGGCCGAACCCGTGGAAGGAAGAGCTCGGTCTCACCGGCATCGACAAGCGCCCGGTGGACGGCCCGGTCGCGGTGGCCGCGCCGGGCCCCAAGGGGACGGGCGCCGTCGCCCTGGCCGGGGACCGGGTGTACGACGTGAAGAACCACGGCGGCGACGACCAGGCGGTGTACGCCTACGCCCGGGAGGACCTGGACGGCTGGCAGACGGAGCTCGGCCGGGACCTGGCCAACGGCTCCTTCGGCGAGAACCTGACCACCACCGGCCTGGACGTGAGCGGTGCTCTGATCGGGGAGCGCTGGCGGATCGGCCCGGACGTCGTCCTGGAGGTGTCCTGCTCGCGCATCCCCTGCGGGACCTTCCAGGGCTGGCTGGCGAGGAAGGGCTGGATCCGGCGCTTCACCGAGGCGGCCCTGCCCGGCGCCTACCTGCGGGTGGTCGCACCGGGCGAGCTGCGGGCGGGGGACGCGGTGGAGGTGGTGTACCGCCCGGACCACGACGTCACGGTGGCCCGGTCGTTCCGCGCGGTGACGACCGAACCGGAGCTGCTGCCGGGCCTGTTGGCGGCGGAGGCGCTCCCGGAGGAGATCAAGGAACTGGTGCGCCGGAGGGTCCGGGTGTAGGGCCGTTTCCTCGAACTCGCACGAGCGGGAGGTCTACCGCGCCCTGGAGGACACTCGCCCTCCGCATCGGTCACATCACCGACCCGCCGACCATCCGGATCACCGCGGCGTCCAACTCCGCCTCCCCGACCTCCTCGACGTCGACATCGGGCAAACCCGCCGGCCACAGACCTGAACCAGCGACGTGCGAGAACATGGAGCCAGTCGATGAGTGACGAAGGCCGGCACGATCCACCCGCCACTGAAAGGATCTCGACGCGGAACGGCGCGCCAGGAGAGACTGGGACACCTCGTCCTGAAGGAGTTGTGATGCAGGTAGCCGTGGTCACCTTCGACGGTTTCAACGAACTCGACAGCTTCATCGCCTCCGCGTTGATCAACCGGTGCCGCAAGGACGGGCTGGAGGCCTTCATCACAACGCCGACGCCGGTGGTCACGTCCATGAACGGCGTCAAGGTGACCGGGCAGCGCCCGATGGAGTTCGTGACCGAGGCCGACGTCGTGCTGATCGGCAGCGGAGTGAAGACACAAGACGTGGTCGCGAACGACCAGCTGATCTCCAGGCTGCGGCTCGACCCGTCGCGACAGCTGATCGGCTCGCAGTGCTCGGGCGCGCTGGTGCTCGCCCGGCTCGGGTTCCTGAAGGACATGCCCGCTTGCACGGACATCAAGAGCCGCCCTTTCGTCGAAGCCTGCGACGTCACCGTGCTGGACGCACCGTTTCACGCCGAGGGGAACATCGCCACGGCGGGCGGCTGCCTGGCATCCCAGTACCTCGCCACCTGGGTCATCACCCGAGTGCTCGGGGAAGACGCCGCGCGCGACGTCGTCGGCTACGTCGCCCCGGTCGGTGAGAACCAAGAGACCGTCGAACGCGCCATCCGCGCCGTCCACTCGGGCGAGGCCGCACTGAGCTGAGCTGGCGCCGCGTCAGCCGGTGGCGGTCAGGTACTGGGCGGCATCCGCCCGAACTGGATCAGTGACCTGCGAAGTACGGGGCTGGCGTGGGCGCGCGTGGGCAGCTGGGCTGACACCGGGGGGATCGATGGAGAACGCGCCGGACCACGGCCGGACCGTGCGGAACGGTTCGCTGGCGATGATCGGCCTGGGGGTCCTGCTGTTCGTCCTCAGCCTGGTCTACCTGATACCGCACGACATGGGGGTGACGTCGGATCTGCGCAGCCGCGGCGTCCACGTCCCGGCGGTCGTCACCGAGTGCGTGGAGGTGAGCGGGCCGCAGGACAACCCGGCGGGCAACTCCGAGTGCCGGGTGCGGTTCACGACGTCCGAGGGGGCGGCCGTCGAGACCCGACTCGCCTACGTCACCGGCACCGTCAAGGCCCGTGACACCGTGACGGTGGTGTACGACCCCCGGCACACCGACACCGCCGCCCTCGCTTCGAGCATCGGCTTCTGGGACTCGCTGGTCCGGAACGCGCTCGACGTGGTCGCGCTGGTCGCGTCGGTGGTCATGGTCCTGGTGGGCCTCGCGGTCCACCTCGCGTACCGCTGGCTCACCCGGGCGCGAAGCCGGCCCGGGGCGATGTGACGCCCCTGCGCCCGCGCCCGGGACTGGCGGCGAGGGGCGCGGAGCGCAGGAAGTCGGGCGGGCCGACTTCCTGCGCTGGAGCGGGTCAGGCGTGGTGGTCGAACTCGCCGGCCTGGGTGGCTCGGAGGAAGGCGGCGAAGGTGGTGGGGGTGGTGTGGAGGGTGAGGTGGCCCTCGTCGGACTCGCGGAGTTCGACCGAGCCGTTGGTCGTGCGGACCTCGACGCAGTACTCGGCATTGCCGCTGAAAGAGGACTTCTGCCAGTCGCAGTTGGGCATGTCGGCCTCCTGGGTTGGGCTGCTGATGGTACGCCCCGCGCCTGGGGAGAGCGAGGGGGCGTCACGTCGCTTAGGAGTCAGCGGCCGATGCGGGCGAAGGTGAAGGCGGTGGAGCCTTCGAGGACGGGGATGACCTCGATCCGGCTCTGCCGGCCGGGTTCGAGGACGGTCCACGAGGAGCCCTGGGGGGACTTGATCCGGTACGTGTCCGGGACGCCGTCGACGGGGATCAGCTCCCACTCCGGGGCGTCGCCCTGGTCGAGGAGGAGGGAGACCAGCGGGCCGGCGGGCTGGAGGTCCTCCACGGCGGTCGGGGCGCCCTTGGCGTAGAGCCGGTAGTGGTTGTTGGGATAGGCCTCGACGAGCCAGACGGCGTCCTGGTCGTCGGTGTTGGCGAAGACGGCTTTGGGGGAGAGGTCCAGGGCTTCGTGACGGGCGCGGCCGATCCGGGCGTCGCCGCTCTGGATGGTGTAGAGGCCGGACTCCAACTGGGCCATGGCTGTCATTCCTTCGCGATACGGGCGAGGTGCAGGACAGTTGTACGTGCTCGGAGGAAGACGAGGGAGGGGCCTCGGCGTGCCGTCACCTGAACGAGCTACGCCCCCTCGCCGGGGCAGGCGAGGGGGCGTGGATGGTGTGGAGTGTCAGGCGTGGTGGTCGAATTCGCCGGCCTTGACGCCGAGGAGGAGGGCGGCGAGGGCAGTGGGGGTGCTGCGGATGGTGAGGTGGCCTTCGTCGGATTCGCGGAGTTCGACTGCCCAACCCACCGTACGGACCTCCACGCAGTTCTCGACGTTGCCGCTGAAGGAGGACTTCTGCCACTCGGTGTCGGTCATGTTGGGCCCTTTCACAGGTTTCGCGCGATCTTGCGAATCAAGTCGCGGGAGTCATCCTCGCTCAGTGCCGATGCTTCGGTGCGTTCGAAGATGGCCCGGTAGCTGGCCAGCTCGCTGACGGCATCGAGGTATTCGGGACCGTGGGAGGACTCCCGTTCAACGGTGTCGAGCTCAGGGACCGCACCGAACGAGTACGTGAGGTTCTCGGCGGGCCCGGGAAAGGTCTCGATGTCGAACGGCACCACGCGAATGGTCATCCAAGGCAACTCGGAGTCTTCGAGCAAGGAGGAAAGCTGTTCCTTGAGGACCGCCGTGCCGCCGAACCGCGTCCACAGTACTGATTCGTAGATGAAGAAGGTCAGGGGCTTCGGACTGCGACGCAGTTCGGCCTTGCGCTGCATCCTGAACGCGGTGCGGGCCTCCAGCTCGTGCTGAGGCAGCGGAGGAAAGACGCGTCCAAAGACAGCTGAGGCGTAGTTGAAGGTCTGGCAAGGGCCGGGCATGTGGGTGAGAAGCCACAGCATGAGTTCACGGGAGGTCTTCTCAAACTCTGCGTTCTCAAGGACGCCGTCCGGGACAGCGCCTCGATGCTTCTCCCACCAGCCCTTGGAGCGGTCCCGAACCATGGCTTCCAGAGCCTCGATCAAGGGCGGGTTTATGCACTTGCAGGCTGCCGCGAAGGACCGGAGTCGGTCCACGTTTACGCTGGTCTTTCCGTTCTCCATCTGTGTCACTTGGGCAGCGCTCACGCCAAGTGCACGAGCGAGCTGGCTGCCACCGAGGCCGGATTGCTCGCGCATCTTCCGTAGCTCGGCGCCCAGGCGGCGCTGACGAAGGGTTGGGTTCTGGCGACCAGGCATGGTGACAGTCTGCCTCGCCAGCACGTGGTGGGGCCATCTGTCCCTCGGGAGAGGGAACTTCGGCAGAACAACCTAAAATTAAGTAGTTCCTGCGTTATGGTCGGTCTCACATCGATCCGACGGATCGTCAGTAACGCCTGCTAGCAAGCACCGCAGAGCAGCCACGTCCTTCTCCACGGCCTGGCTCACGGCGACACATGTTCCGCCGGTTCCCCCTCACTCACGCCTCGGGAGAACTCCCATGCGTCACATCAACACCCCCACCATCGCCGTCGCGCGACAGACCCTCCGCAACACCATGACCCGCGTCGGCTGGCCCGCCTCCCCGATCTTCGACGCGCAGCTCGCGCTCTGCGAGCTCCTCGTCAACGCGTGGCGGCACACCGAAACCCCCGCGCCGCTGGTCGAGATCATCTCCGAGGGCGACTTCCTCCGAGTCTCCGTCACGGACGAGAGCCCCGTCCTGCCCTCCGCCCCGCCGCTGTCCCTGCTCGCCGAGTCCGGCCGGGGCCTCCAGCTCGTCGCCGCCCTCACCCACGGCTGGGGCGTCGACCCCCACGAGCGTGCCAAATCCGTCTGGTTTGAGCTGCGGAAGGGCGCCGTCTGATGATCTACCGCCCCGGCCGTCACCCGATGCTGCCGACCGACCCCCGGATCCGCTACTACACCGAGGACCACATCAGCGCCCTCCTGGACGAAGTCGTGGAGCGGGGGCGGGAGTTCGGCCTGATCTTCCCCTCGATCGGCACCGACCGGACCATGGACGGCCGCGTCCTCGTCCGCTTCAACACGGCGCCGGCGTCGACGCTCCTGAACCTCCTCACCCTGCTCCTCGACGCCGAGCGCAGGACCTCGTGCGATACCTGATCGGGACGGCCTTCGCTGTCCTCCTCGCCCTCGCGATCTCCACGGTCGCCCTGGGCGTCGTCACCACCCTCCGCGCGGCCCCGCCGCCCGACCAGGACGCCTGACCCGCCAGCCCCCGCCGCCCCCGCGCCGGGGGCTGCGGCACGATGGACCCCATGCACAGCGACCACTACGCGCCGCCGACCACCCTCCTCGGCCTCCTCCAGCGCGGCCGGGGCCAGGGCGCGCGAATAGCCGCCGAGGATCCGGCGGCGGTCGCCGAACTCGTCCACGGCTGCATCCGCTGGGACTGGCGCTGGGACTCGCAGGTGGACGACCGGGGCCTGTACCTGGCCCGGCTGATCCTGGACCTGGAGCTCCCGGTCGCCCCGGTGGTGGACTTCCTGTCCGGTGACGAGGACACCCGGGACCGGGCCACCGGCGTGCTGGAGCTGCTGGCACTCGGCGGTTCGGAGGAAGCCCGGCGGGCGCTGCCGGACCGTATCTCCGAGGGGGACGGTCCGGCCCCGCGCCACCCCGCGAAACGCGTGGACCCGTACCCGGACCGGGACAACGCGGCTCTACTCGCCCTGCTGCGCGACCCGGGAGTCGCCGACGGTGCCAAGACGACCGCTCTCCTCGCGCTGTCGCTCCGGCCGCCAGAGCCCGAGCTGATCCCGCTGGTCCCCGCCCTCGCCGCCGCCGACGGCATCCGACCGCTGCCGCTGCTGGGCAAGGCCGTCGACCGGCTGGCCGGGCAGGCTGTGCCGGCGGCCCGGGAGTGGTCGGCCTCGGAGCAGGCGTGGCTTTCCGGGCTCGGCCACGAGGTGCTGGCCGCCCACGGTGACGAGGGTGACGTGCCGGCCTTGACCGCCGAACTGGAGCGGCGGTGGGTGGACCGGTCCTGGTGCGGCCCGGACGACCTCGCGCGCGGTCTCGCCCGCTTCGGGCCAGAGGCCGCCGACGCAGTCTCGCTGCTGCGCCGTTTCTGGCTCTGGACCCCGCACTCGTACGAGCGTGCCGATTACCTGGAGGCGCTGGCGGCGATGGGGGCCGCCGGCATGGCCGAGGCGTACACCGAGTCGCTGTGGGACTGCGAAGCGCGAGCCCGGCTCCTCGCCGTCGAGCACGCCCCCGACCGGCCCGACGTACGCGAC
Source organism: Kitasatospora sp. NPDC056800 (assembly GCF_042789775.1). Lineage (NCBI taxonomy): Bacteria > Bacillati > Actinomycetota > Actinomycetes > Kitasatosporales > Streptomycetaceae > Kitasatospora > Kitasatospora sp. NPDC056800. The sequence continues at coordinate 8,563 of NZ_JBHUAL010000194.1, forward strand.
CGCCTGGCCCGTCTGCGGGACGATCCGATGGAGGAGCCGGAGGTCCGCGAGGCCGCCGGGGCGCGACTCGCCGGGCCGGCCTAGGCACCCTCGTCAGAGACCGGGAAGCCGTTCGAAGAGGGCTAGAGTGGACGCGTGAACGTGTGAGTGATGGCCCGGACCCCGCGAGGCGCTCCGGGCCACATCCATTTCCAGGGGAACCCCCTGTGACCTGCACGTTCGCCGGCCAGCCAGATCAGCACCAGAGCCTCCGGAGGCCCCGCCTTGAGCGACCAGCCGTTCGCGCATCTGCACGTCCACACCGAGTACTCGATGCTGGACGGTGCCGCCCGGCTGAAGCAGATGTTCAAGGAGGTCGAGCGCCTCGGTCAGACCCATGTGGCCATGACCGACCACGGCAACATGTACGGCGCCGCCGAGTTCCACCGGCAGGCGACCGACGCGGGCATCACCCCCGTCATCGGCATCGAGGCGTACGTCGCCCCAGAGTCCCGCTCGAACACCAAGCGCATCCTGTGGGGCCAGCCGCACCAGAAGCGGGACGACGTCTCGGCGTCCGGCGCGTACACCCACAAGACCATCTGGGCCCGCAACAAGGAGGGCCTGCACAACCTCTTCAAGCTGACCTCGCGCTCGTACTCCGAGGGCTGGCTGGTGAAGTGGCCCCGGATGGACAAGGAGCTGATCGCCGAGCTGTCCGGCGGCCTGATGGCCACCACCGGCTGCCCCTCCGGCGAGGTGCAGACCCGGCTGCGCCTGGGCCAGTTCGACGAGGCGCTGAAGTCCGCCGCCGACTACCAGGACATCTTCGGCAAGGAGAACTACTTCCTGGAGCTGATGGACCACGGCCTCGACATCGAGAAGCGGGTCCGCGACGGGCTGCTGGAGATCAGCAGGAAGCTGGGCATCCCGCCGGTCGTCACCAACGACTCGCACTACACCACCGAGGCCGACGCCGGGGCGCACGACCTGCTGCTCTGCGTCCAGACCGGCAAGAACCTCTCGGACCCGGACCGCTTCCGCTTCGACGGCACCGGCTACTACATCAAGTCGGCCGCCGAGATGTACGCCCTCGACTCCTCGGACGCCTGGCAGGAGGGCTGCCGCAACAGCCAACTCCTCGTCGCCTCCCGGGTCGACACCGAGGGCATGTTCAAGTTCAAGAACCTCATGCCGCGCTTCCCGATCCCGGAGGGCTTCGAGTCCGAGGCGGACTTCTTCAAGTCCCAGGTGTGGAAGGGCATGGACTGGCGCTTCCCGAACGGGTACGACGAGGAGCACAAGAAGCTCGCCGAGTACGAGATGGACACCATCATCCAGATGGGGTTCCCGGCGTACTTCCTCGTGGTCGCCGACTTCATCATGTGGGCCAAGAGCCAGGGCATCGCGGTCGGCCCGGGCCGTGGTTCGGCGGCCGGTTCGCTGGTCGCGTACGCGATGGGCATCACCGACCTCGACCCGATCCCGCACGGCCTGATCTTCGAGCGCTTCCTCAACCCCGAGCGCATCTCGATGCCCGATGTCGACATCGACTTCGACGAGCGCCGGCGCGGTGACGTGATCCGCTACGTGACCGAGAAGTGGGGATCCGACAAGGTCGCCATGATCGTCACCTACGGCACCATCAAGGCGAAGGCCGCCATCAAGGACTCCTCGCGGGTCCTCGGTTACCCGTACGCGATGGGCGACCGGATCACCAAGGCGATGCCGCCGGACGTGATGGGCAAGGGCATCCCGCTCTCGGGCATCACCGACTCCTCGCACCCCCGCTACAGCGAGGCCGGCGAGATCCGCGGGCTGTACGAGAACGACCCGGACGTCCGGAAGGTCATCGACACCGCGCGCGGCATCGAGGGCCTGATCCGCCAGCCCGGCGTGCACGCCGCCGGCGTCATCATGTCCGCCGAGCCGCTGACCGACCACATCCCGGTCTGGACCCGGCACACCGACGGCGTCACCATCACGCAGTTCGACTATCCGACTTGTGAGGGCCTCGGCCTCCTCAAGATGGACTTCCTCGGCCTGCGCAACCTGACGATCATGGACGACGCCGTCAAGGCGATCGAGAAGAACAAGGGCGTCAAGATCAACCTGCTTGATCTGCCCCTGGACGACAAGCCGACCTACGAACTCCTCGCCCGCGGCGACACGCTCGGCGTCTTCCAGCTCGACGGCGGCCCCATGCGCTCGCTGCTGCGCCTGATGAAGCCCGACAACTTCGAGGACATCTCCGCCGTCCTGGCGCTGTACCGGCCCGGCCCGATGGGCGTCAACTCCCACACCAACTACGCGCTGCGCAAGAACGGCCAGCAGGAGATCACCCCGATCCACCCGGAGCTGGAGAAGCCCCTGGAGGAGGTGCTCCGGCCGACGTACGGCCTGATCGTCTACCAGGAGCAGGTGCAGAAGGCCGCGCAGATCCTGGCCGGCTACTCGCTCGGCCAGGCCGACCTGCTGCGCCGCGCCATGGGCAAGAAGAAGAAGGAGATCCTGGAGGCGGAGTTCGTCCCCTTCCAGAAGGGCTGCCGCGAGCGCGGCTACTCCGACGCGGCCATCCAGGCCGTGTGGGACGTCCTCGTCCCCTTCTCCGGCTACGCGTTCAACAAGGCGCACACCGCCGGCTACGGGCTGGTCTCGTACTGGACCGCCTACCTCAAGGCCAACTACCCGGCCGAGTACATGTCCGGGCTGCTCACCTCCGTCAAGGACGACAAGGACAAGTCCGCGGTCTACCTCAACGAGTGCCGCAAGATGGGCATCCAGGTGCTGCCGCCAGACGTCAACGAGTCGGACTCGGACTTCACCCCGCACGGTGACACCCTGGTCCGGTTCGGCCTGACCGCCATCCGCAACGTCGGCGGGCCGGTCGTCGACTCGATGATCCGGACCCGGAAGGCGAAGGGGAAGTTCGCGTCCTTCCCCGACTTCCTGGACAAGGTGGAGTCGGTGGTCTGCAACAAGCGGACCGTCGAATCGCTGATCAAGGCCGGCGCCTTCGACTCGCTCGGCCACACCCGCAAGGGCCTGAGCGCCCAGTTCGAGCCGATGATCGACAACGTCGTCGACGTGAAGCGCAAGCAGGCGGTCGGGCAGTACGACCTCTTCGGCGGCGACACCGCCTCCGAGGAGCCGAGCTTCGGACTGGACGTCGTCTTCTCCGAGGAGGAGTGGGAGAAGTCCTTCCTGCTCACCCAGGAGCGGGAGATGCTCGGCCTGTACGTCTCCTCGCACCCGCTGCACGGCATCGAGCACGTGCTCGCCGACAAGGCGGACTGCGCGGTGGCCGACCTCGCGGAGCGGCCGGACGGGACGATCGTCACCATCGGCGGCATCATCTCGGGCCTCCAGCGGAAGATGACCAAGCAGGGCAACGCCTGGGCGATCGCGACCGTCGAGGACCTGGCCGGCTCCATCGACTGCATGTTCTTCCCGGCCAGCTACCAACTGGTCTCCTCGCAGCTGGCCGAGGACGCCGTCGTCTTCGTGCGCGGCAAGCTGGACAAGCGGGAGGACGTGCCGCGGCTGATGGGGATGGAGCTGTCCGTCCCCGACCTGTCGAACGCGCACGCCGAGGCGCCGATCACCATCCTCATCCCGAGCGCGAAGGTCACCCCGCCGCTGGTGGCCCGGCTCGGCGAGGTGCTCGGGAGCCACCGGGGCACCACCGAGGTGCGGGTACGGCTGGAGGGCCGCGACAAGACCACGGTGCTGCGGCTCGACCGGCACCGGGTGAAGTCCGACCCGGCGCTGTTCGGGGACCTGAAGCAGCTGCTCGGGCCGAGCTGCCTGGCGGGCTAGGACGGAGACGGAAGGCCCGGGAGGAAACCCGGGCCTTTCGCGTACGGGGGAGGGGCCCGTCTCAGGTGCCGCCGCCGAGGCCCGGGGGGACCGCCGTGTGCAGGGCCGAGACGAAGGCGGAGATGGCCGGGTGGGAGCCGGCGCCGGCGCGGAACGCGGCGCGGGTGCGGCGGTACATCGGCAGGCGGGTGAGGACGACGCCGGGCGGGAGTCCGGCCGTGCCCAGCTGGGGGACCAGGGCGACGCCCTGGCCGGCCGCCACCAGGGCCAGCACGGTGGTGAAGTCGTCGATCTGGTGCCGGATGCGGGGTGCGAAGCCCGCCGCCTCGCAGGCGCGGACGGCCATGGTGTGGCAGAGCGTGCCGGGCGAGGACATGATCCACGGCGCGCCGCGCTGCTCGGCGACGGTGCCCGGGACGCGGGCGGCCAGGTACATGGGCTCGGTGAAGACCGGGCGGGTCACCGCGAGGCCCGGCTCCGGGTCGGTCGGGACGAGGTCGTACTCGTGCACCAGCGCCACGTCCAGCTCGCCCGCCCGCAGCGCCGCGCCGACGGCCGCCGGGTCCACCTCGGTGACCATCGGCTCCAGCCCCGGGTGCCAGCCGGCCAGCTCCGCGAGCACCGCCGGGATGATCGCCCGGGCCGCCGAGGGGTAGGTGCCGATCCGCAGCGGACCGGCCAACCCCCGCTTGGTGTGGGCGAGTTCGGCACCGGCCTGCTCCAGCAGGGCGAGCACCGCCTCGGCGTGCCGGACGAGGTTGCGCCCCGCCGGGGTGAGGGTGACCCGCCGCCCGGTGCGCTCCAGCAGCGGGACGCCCGCCTCCTTCTCCAGGACGGACAGCTGCTGGGACACCGCCGAGGGGCTGAAGGAGAGCGCCTCGGCGACGGCCGCGATGGTGCCGAGGTGGGCGAGTTCGCGCAGCAGGCGCAGGCGTCGGACGTCCAGCATCCGTCCAGGCTAGCCGAGCATCGGCTGAGCTTACGAGAAGCGTCGGAAATGTGAACTGGACCTGGGCGATCAGGGGGCCGCAGGATCGTGGGCATGGAACTCAAGGGCATCCACGTCCCCCTGATCACCCCGTTCGCCGCCGACGGCTCCGTCGCCCTCGACGCGCTGGAGAAGCTCGCGCACGAGGTCCTGGACGCCGGGGCGGCCGGGCTGGTCGCCCTCGGCACCACCGGCGAGCCGGCCGCGCTGACCGCGGGGGAGCGGGGCGCGGTGGTCGACGTCGCCGCGGCCGCCTGCGCCGCGCGGGGGGCCCAGCTGACCGTCGGCGCCTCCGGCGGCGACACCCGGACCGTCGGCGAGGCGCTGGCCGCGCTCGGCGCGCGGGTGCCGGGGGCGGCGGCGCTGGTCACCACGCCGTCCTTCGTCCGGGCCGGCGAGGCCGGGACGGTCGCGCACTTCCGGGCGCTGGCCGCGAGCAGCCCGCTGCCGCTGGTCGTCTACCACATCCCGTACCGCACCGGGCAGCAGCTCTCCTCCGCCGCGCTGCGCGAACTCGCCGCGATCGAGGGCGTGGTGGGCGTCAAGTACGCGACCGGCGGGCTGGACCAGACGGCCGCCGAGCTGCTCGCCGACGCCCCCGAGGGGTTCGCCTTCCTCACCGGCGAGGACGCCTTCCTCTCGCCGATGCTGGCGCTCGGCGCGGCCGGCGGCATCCTCGCCTCCGCACACCTGGCGACCGCCCGGTTCGTCGAGCTGACGGAGGCCTGGCAGGCCGGGGACGTGGCGCGGGCCCGGGCGCTCGGGCACCGGCTGACCGGGCTGGCGCTGTCCGCCTTCACGGCGCCGAACCCGACGGTGACCAAGGGCGTGCTGCACGCCCAGGGCCGGATCCCGACCCCGGACGTGCGGCTGCCGCTGCTGCCGGCCGGGCGGGCCGAGGTGGAGGCGGCACTGGCCCTCGCCAGTGGTCTGGACCACTAGCGCACTCTCACGTCGTGGAACGCCAGGTCGTACGACGCCCGTGACAAGGCATGATGGGCGGAGTGCGGCTGTGAACAGCACCTTTCAGAGGAGTAGTCGGAGATGAAGATCGGCATTGTCGGTGCCACCGGCCAGGTCGGCGGCGTGGTCCGCGAGATCCTGGCGGAGCGCAACGTTCCGGTGGAGCAGCTGCGGCTGTTCGCCTCGGCCCGCTCGGCCGGGCGCACGCTGCCCTGGCAGGGCACCGAGGTCACCGTCGAGGACGCGGCCACGGCCGACTACACCGGCCTGGACATCGTGATCTTCTCGGCGGGCGGCTCGACCTCCAAGGCCCTGGCCCCCAAGGTCGCCGCGGCCGGTGCCGTCGTGATCGACAACTCCTCCGCCTGGCGCCGCGACCCCGAGGTCCCGCTGGTCGTCTCCGAGGTCAACCCGGAGGCCGTCGCGGACCGCCCCAAGGGCATCATCGCCAACCCGAACTGCACCACCATGGCCGCCATGCCCGTGCTGCGCCCGCTGCACGAGGAGGCCGGCCTGGCCGCGCTCGTCGTCTCCACCTACCAGGCCGTCTCCGGCAGCGGTGTGGCCGGCGTCGCGGAGCTCCAGGACCAGGCCGCCAAGGTCGTGGAGCTCGGCGCCGCCGCGCTCGCCCACGACGGCGCCGCCGTCGAGTTCCCGGAGCCCAAGGTCTACCAGCGGCCGATCGCCTTCAACGTGGTGCCGCTGGCCGGCTCCCTCGTGGACGACGGCTCCAACGAGACCGACGAGGAGCAGAAGCTCCGCCACGAGAGCCGCAAGATCCTCGGCATCCCGGAGCTGAAGGTCTCCGGCACCTGCGTGCGCGTCCCGGTCTTCTCCGGCCACTCGCTGCAGATCAACGCCCGCTTCGAGCGCCCGATCAGCCCCGAGCGCGCCGTCGAGCTGCTCACCGGCGCCCCCGGCGTCGAGCTGTCCGACATCCCCACCCCGCTCCAGGCCGCCGGCCAGGACCCGAGCTACGTCGGCCGCATCCGGGTCGACGAGACGGTGGACAACGGCCTGTCGCTGTTCGTCTCGAACGACAACCTGCGCAAGGGCGCCGCGCTGAACGCCGTCCAGCTGGCCGAGCTGGTCGCCGCCGAGCTCAAGGGCTGAGCGCCCCTGAGCTCAAGGGCTGAGCACCTCCGGGTGAACCCCATCGGCTGAGCGCCACCAGGGTGAACCACCGGCCGGGACATTGGCCGGACCACCGCCGCGTGACCTCGGGCGGGCCCCGTCGTTGTACGGGGCCCGCCTTCGCTTTTGTTTGCTCCTCGTTGGGACGGCCGTTGCGCTACCGGGACAACCGGCGAGGTTCGGCAGGCGAACCGCGGGTAAAAGGTGACCCAACGATCGGGCGACGACGGGGGCCCCTCACCTCGGCACGCCCGGACGGCGGGCGGACCGCCCATTCCCGAATCGACCCACCCGACTGATTCCGAGGGCGAGCGAAAAGAGGTGCGCGATGGACCGCTGTGTCGTCCTGGTGGACGCCGGATATCTGCTGGGCGCCGCCGCCAGCCTGCTCGCGGGGGATCCGTCCCGCTCCAAGGTCACCGTGAACCACACGGCCCTGATCGCCGCACTGCGCGAACGTGCCGAGGCCGAGACAGGCCTGCCGCTGCTGCGGATCTACTGGTTCGACGCCGCGCCCGACCGGCGCCCGATGCCCGAGCACCGGCGGCTGCGGGTACTGCCCCGGGTCACCGTACGGCTCGGCGCCCTCACCCGGGCCGAGGGGCGCTGGGTGCAGAAGGGCGTGGACGCCGCGATGCACGCCGAACTCTCCGAGCTCGCCCGCAACCGGGCCTGCGCCGACGTCGTGCTGATCACCGGCGACGGGGACCTGCTGCCCGGCATGATGACCGCCAAGGAGCACGGGGTGGCCGTCCACCTGTGGGCCCTCCAGGCCGCCGACGGCGACTTCAACCAGTCCGAGGACCTGGTCGGCGAGGCGGACGAGCGGCGGGTGCTCGACCGGGAGTGGATCGAGGGGTCCTTCTCCCTGCGGGAGCACTCCAGCATGTTCCCGGCCCCGGGGGCCCGGCAGGAGATCGCCAAGATCCTCGCCGCCCCGCCGGCCGCCCCGCTGCCCACCGTGGTGCCGCCGGTGGTCCGCCCGGCGGCCACGGCCGCGGCCCCGGCGGACGCCCCCGCCACCGACGGACAGCCGCAGCCGGCCGCGGCCGCGCTCAAGGTCGTACCGACACCGAAGGACCTGGCCGGGCGGGCCTCCTCCGTCACCCCGGTCACGGCGCTCACCCCGGTGGCGAACGGCAGCAACGGCCACGGCGTGAACGGGAACGGGGCCGTCGCGCAGACCGGGCCGGTGCTGCGCTGGTCCTCCGACCGCGGCTGGGTGGACCGGCCCGTCCCGGAGCCCGCCGTCACCGCCGGCGACAGCCTGCCCACCCTCGCCCAGCTCACCACCGCCGAGCAGCGCTGGGCCGACCGCGAGGAGGACATCACCTCCATCGGCGGCGACGCCCACGAGGTCGGGCAGGTCTTCGCCCGCCGCTGGAGCGAACGCGTCGGCGACGCGGAAAGACTGACCATGCTCTGGCCCGACTACCCGCGCATCCCGCACCGGGTGGACGGCGAGCTGCTGCGCTACGCCGCCCGCTTCGGGCTGCTGGCGCACAAGGACGACCAGATCGACGAGCACGACCGCTACGCCATCCGGGCCGGGTTCTGGAAGGAACTGGCGGCGCGGGTGCCGGGCGGGTCGATGGTCGTCGACGACTGAGCCGGGCGGCGGACCGAGCGGGCCCGACGGCCGGGGCGGCGCGACGACCGAGGGGGTCCGAGGGCCGCGGCGGCCCGGCGGACGACCCGCCAGGTCGGCGGCCCGGGCGCGGGCGGGGCCCCGTTGTCCGGTTCGCCCGTACGAGCGCGTAGAGTCTTCGGTCGTGAGCGAGACGGCGGGGCGAGCACCCGAGGAACCCCTGCCGTGCGTGGCCGTGCGCGACCTGGTCAGGACCTACCGCAGCGGACGCGGCGCGGCCGCCACCGAGATCCGGGCCAACGACGGGATCAGCCTCACCGTCCGCCAGGGCGAGGTCTTCGGGCTGCTCGGGCCGAACGGAGCCGGCAAGTCGACGCTGGTGCGCCAGCTCACCGGACTGCTGCGCCCCGACTCGGGCTCCGTCGAACTCCTCGGCCACGACATCGTGCGGCACCCCGAGCGGGCCGCCCGGCTGCTCGGCTACCTCGGGCAGGAATCCACCGCGCTGGACGAGCTGACGGTCGCGCTCGCCGCCGAGACCACCGGACGGCTGCGCGGACTCACCCGGGCGCAGGCCCGCGGCGCTGCCGCCGACGTGCTGACCGAACTCGGGCTGGAGCCGCTCGCCGCCCGGCCGCTCGCCAAGCTGTCCGGCGGACAGCGGCGGCTCGCCTGCTTCGCGGCCACCCTGGTGGGGGAGCGCCCGCTGCTCGTCCTGGACGAGCCCACCACCGGCATGGACCCGGTCGCCCGGCGGGCCGTGTGGAGCGCCGTGGACCGGCGGCGCGCCGAGCACGGGACGACGGTGCTGCTGGTCACCCACAACGTGATCGAGGCCGAGACGGTGCTCGACCGGGTCGCCGTGGTCGACGACGGCCGGGTGATCGCCTGCGACACGCCCGGCGGGCTCAAGGCGCTGGTGGACGGCGACGTCCGGCTCGACCTGGTCTGGCGGGACGAGGCGCCGCTCGGCGTGCCCGCCGTCGCCGCGCTGCGCGAACGGGCCGAGTGCACCGGGCGCCGCTGGACCGTCCGCACCACCCCCGAGCAGGCCCGCGAACTGGTCGCCGCCGTCACCACCGGCCCGGCCTTCGCCGCGCTCGACGACTTCACCCTCGCCACCCCGAGCCTTGAGGACGCCTACCTCAAGCTGGGCGGCCGCCACGGAGGACTGGCCAAGTGACGCTGCTCTCGGTGCCGCCGCGGACCGACCGGTCCACGGCCGCCCCCGCCCCGCTCGCCCCCGCGGCCAGGCTGCTGCCGGCGCTCGCGGCCGTGTACCGGGCGCAGCTCGCCCGGGCGCGGGTGGCGCGCATCCCGCTGCTGTTCGTGGCCACCTTCCAGTCCGTCGGCATCCTGGTGATGATGCGGGGCGTGGTGGACGCCGGGCAGTCCTCGGC
>NZ_JBHUAL010000195.1:0-18330 GCF_042789775.1 Kitasatospora sp. NPDC056800
GCCCGGTTACATTCCGAACCCGGAAGCTAAGCCTTACAGCGCCGATGGTACTGCAGGGGGGACCCTGTGGGAGAGTAGGACGCCGCCGAACAATTATTCCGAAAAGCCCCTTCCCATCCGGGAAGGGGCTTTTTGCGTTACCCTCTGCCAATGCAGAACCTGACCCTGACCTGGCAGTCCGCCGGGGCCGTCTCCGTCGGCCTCTACGCGGGCGCGTACGCCGCGGCGAAGGGCCGGAAGCCGGCGCTGTCCGCGCTGTTGCGGGAGGCCGGCACGCTGCTGGCGCTGTTCGCCCTCTGGCAGCTGGTCGGGCACCTCTCGGTGATGAGTACGGACCACGCGCTGGACCGCGCGAGCTGGATCCACCACACCGAGCAGGTGATCGGACTGCCGGACGAGGCCTCCTGGCAGAAGGCGGTCACGCCGTACCCGGTGCTGGTGAGGCTGGCGAACTACTACTACGCGGCCATGCACTTCGCCGTGATGCTCGGCGTCCTGCTCTGGGTGTTCGTGCGGCACCGCGAGCGCTACGCGTGGGTGCGCAACACGGTGGTGATCACGACCGCGGTCTGTCTGCTGGTGCAGTTCATCCCGGTGGCGCCGCCGCGGATGCTCCCGGAGAGCGGCTTCGTCGACGTGGCCGCCCAGTACGGGCAGTCGGTGTACGGCGGCGCGGTCGGCGGTGTGCTGGTGGCCGACCAGCTGTCGGCGATGCCCTCGGTGCACGTCGCCTGGTGCGTGCTGGCGGCGGTCGCGGTGATCCGGGTGTCGCGCAGTTCGCTGCGATGGGTGATGGTGCTGCACCCGGTGCTGACGGTGGCCGTGGTCGTGGTGACGGCCAACCACTTCTGGCTGGACGGCATCGTGGCGGTGGCGATCCTGCTTCTGGCCTACGCCGTGCTGGCGGTGGCGGCACGGCGCCGGGGCCGGGCCTCCGCCGGGACGGAGGTCCGGCCCCTCAGCGCCGCCGAGGAGCGGCTGGAGCAGGTGGGCTGAACCGACGGTCACTTGACCGGCAGGGCGAGCTTTCCCCAGGAGCCGTTGCTCAGTGCGGAGGTGGCCCGGTACCAGGCGGCGAGCCCGGAAGCGGCCGCGATCCAGCCGCCGGTCTTGGCCAGGCCGCTGTAGCCGCCGAAGCTGGCGACGGCGGAGAGCACCAGGGAGACCGTCAGCAGGCCGTAGACGGCGCGGCCGAGCAGGCCGGCGCCCCAGCTCGCGGCGGTCAGGGTGAGGCCGAGCAGGGCCCACAGCAGCAGGAAGAGGCCGGCGGCGTTCTTGCCGGCTCCGCCGGCCGCGGACCAGGCCGCCCAGAAGGCGCCGAGGCTGGTGAAGGCGGTTCCGGTGAAGCCCTCGCCGCCGCGGAGCTGCCAGAGGCCCGCGATGAAGAGGGTGACGCCGCCGAGGAGGAGGGCGAGGTCGGCCGCGTTCCCGACTCCGGCGCCGTGCAGGACGCCGGTGGAGAGCAGGCCGTAGGCGAGCAGTGTGAGACCGAGCGCGAGGTAGCCGAGGTTACCCGCGTCGGCTCCGGTGGAGCGGGCGTTCGTTGCCCCGGTAGCTTCGTTGCTCACCGGAGGCTCCTTTCACTCTGGGCGCGCGCAGGGCGCAGTGACGCTGTGGTGTCGTCCGGATGAGTGCGGAGAGGAGTGCAGAGGTGGAGAGAAGGAGTGGGGATGAGGGCCGCGCGCGACCGCGCCGAGGGCGCACGGCTGTGAGCGTGCGCGGCTGCGGTCGAAGGTGATGGGCCTGCGGACGTGGTGGGCCGGCGGAGAGCCGCCGGTCACGTCCCGGCCGGGGGATTCCCCGGTGGGATCGGTCTACCCGACCGAAGGCGCTTGTACCATTGTGAATATAACAATTTGTGACTGCGTCAGCGGATGACCACTCACACCTGACGCCGGGTGGGCACCCGCAGGGTCAGGATCGCCATGTCGTCGGACGGCGGCTCCGGGGCGAAGCGCTCGACCGCGCGCTGCACCCGAGCCGCGACCGCTCCGGCCGTCAGCCCGGTACAGCCGGTGAGCACCTCGGCGAGGCCGTCGTCGCCCAGCATCCGCCGGCCCTCGCGGCGTTCGGTGACCCCGTCGGTGACGCAGAGCAGGACCTCGCCGGGCGCGAGCACCAGGCGCTCGGCGGTGAGGTCGAGGTCGTCCATGACGCCGAGCAGCGGCTGCGGGGTGGCGGCGCGGTCGACCTGGCCGTCGGTGCGCAGTCGCAGCGGCAGCGGATGGCCGGCGCAGACCAGGGAGAGCTCGGTGCTGCCGTCCGGAAGGGGCGTCAGCTCGCCGTAGAGCAGGGTGAGGAAGCGGCTGCGCGAACCCTCGTCCAGGATGGCCGCGTTGAGCCGGCGCAGCACCTGCGGGGCGTCCAGGCCCTCGCGGGCGAGCAGCCGCAGTGAGTGCCGGGCCAGGCCGGTGACCGAGGCGGCCTCGGGGCCGGTGCCGCAGACGTCGCCGATGGCGAAGCCGTAGGTGCCCTCGCGGATGGTGAACAGGTCGTAGAAGTCGCCGCCGACCTCGTTGCCCTCGCCGGCCGCCTGGTAGTAGACGTCCACCTCGACGCCGGGGATCTCCGGGAGGTCCGGCGGGAGCAGGCTGCGCTGGAGGGCCTGGCTGGTGGCGGTGCGCTCGGAGTAGAGGCGGGAGTTGTCCAGGGCGAGGGCGGCCCGGCGGGAGAGGTCCTCGGCGAGTTCGAGGATCTCCTGGCGGAACCGGACGCCGGCCGGGACGCCGAGCACCAGCAGGCCGATGACGCGGTTGCGGGCGGTCAGCGCGAGGACGACGGTCTCGCCGAGCAGGCCGGCCAGGTCCGGGCCGTCGGTGAGGCCGCCGGCCTCGGCGGTCTCGGCGGGGGCCGTCCAGAACCGGACGCCGTGCGAGGGGCCGGCCTCCGGGACGGGGGTCTTGTCGAGCAGGGCGCGCAGCGGGTCGATGCGGTCCTCGTCCTCGTGCAGGACGAAGGCGAGCCGGGCCGGGGAGGCGTGGTCGGCGGTGGTGTAGACGGCGCACCAGGAGGCGAGGGTGGGGACGGCCATCTGGGCCATCAGCGCGAGGGTCTGCTCGTGTTCGAGGGTGCCGGCCAGCAGGTCGGAGGCCTCGACCAGGAAGGAGAGCGAGCCGCGGCGCAGCTGTTCGAGCTCGGTCAGCCGGGTGCTCTCGACGGCGAGGGCGACCCGGTCGGCGGCGAACTGGAGGCGCAGCGCGTCCTCGTTGTCGTAGCGGCCGGGCACGGCGGCGGCGATGCCGAGCGAGCCGATCAGCCGGCCCTCGACCTTGAGCGGGACGGTGATCAGGGAGCGCATGCCGCTGTCGGAGAGCAGCGGCAGGCCGGTGGGCCGGGTGGCGAGGTCCTCGTGGACGGAGGGCAGCCGGGCGGAGTCGTAGCGGTTGCCGGTGCCGACCGGGAAGCGGGCGTGCCGGCGGTGCCCGGAGGTGAGTCCGGTGGCGGCGCGGACCTCGAACTCGGCCTCGTCGTCGGTGGTGAGCAGCAGGTACGCGGCGTCGCCGTCGAGCAGGTCGCGGGCGCGTTCGACGGTGCGCTGCAGCAGGGTGTCGAGGTCGTCGGTGGCGACCGGGCCGGCCAGCAGGTCGAGCCGGGGGCCGGCCGGGTCGGGGCGCTCGCCGGGCAGGGCGCGGGCGGGGGAGCGCAGCACCGCGCGGTCGGGTTCGAGGACGAGCAGGCAGAGGGTGGAGGGGACGCCCTCGGTGTCCCGCAGCCGGACCTGGACGCCGTACACCTCGACCTCGCGGCCGTCCTGGCGGCGGACGCCGTAGCCGCCCTCCCAGCGGGCCATCCGCAGGGTGTCGGTCAGGCCGAGGCCGCGGGCGGGGGCCTGCGGCCAGACCGCGAGGTCGGCCCAGGGGCGGCCGAGGACGGCGGCGGCGGGGTGCTGGAAGAGCGCCTCGGCGTCCGGGTTCCAGGCCAGCACCCGGCCGTCCTCGTCGAGCTGGACGACGGCGACGTGCACCGGGCCCGGGCCGCTGGGCAGGTCGCTGCCGGGGGTCGCGGGAACGGCGTAGCGGGTGCCGGACACGTGTACGGGCAGGGCGAGGCGGAACCAGACGGTCTTGCGGCCGGCCGCGTACTCGACGCCCCACCGTTCGGCGAGGGCGGAGCACATCAGCAGGCCGCGGCCGCCCTCGCCGTCCGGGTCGGCGTAGCGGTCGGAGTCGACGACCGGACCGTCGCCGAGCGAGGGCAGGCCGCGCTCGGGGTGGTGGTCGGTGACCTCGATCCGGACGCTCTCCTCCTCGCGCAGGCAGCAGACCTCGGCGGCGGTGCCGGCGTGCACGACGGCGTTGGTGACGAGCTCGCTGACCAGCACGACCGCGTCGTCGACGACCTCGGGCAGCCCCCAGCCGAGCAGCGCGTCCCGGACGAAGCCCCGTGCGGCGGCCGCGGACCGGCCGTCGGGGTCGAAGGTGGCGGCTGCGCGCGCGGTGACCACGTTGCCACTTCTCCTCTGCTGCTCTTGCCCTGGCTGTCCGGGGGCGCGGCGCCGACTCCCCGTGCGCGCCGTCGGGGTGAGCGGCGGCGCTGGGTCGGGCCGTGGCCCGGTGCAGCGCTCCACCCTACTTTCCGCTTGGTTCCCCGTGGGGGCGGGGAGTCGAAACTGGCACCAGAGGGTGATTCTGCCCACCTGTTTCGGACGGTGCGGTACGAACCGAGCGCAACCGGCCCTTCACCCGGTGCCGGTGCTGCCAGACTGGGGGGTCCGCGACGGCCGGTGGGAGCAGTACGGTCGTCGGGGTGCCGGCGCGCCGCGGGCCGCCGGTACGCAGCCCGACCGGGCCGGTGCCCGGGTGCGTGCCGCACCGGCACGGGTCGGTCACCGGACAGTTCACGATGTGGGAGGGGCCCGTTGAGTTCGGCCACCAAGGACGCAACCGGAACGACGCCGCCCGCCCCGCGCGGTGGGCGCCCCGGGGCCGCGCCGCGGAACGCGGCCGGTCGGCGGGTGAGTCACAACCGTGGCGCGGAGCCCGCCGAGCTGCGCAAGCTGCTGTCGGCGCTGACCGCGATGCGGGACGGCAACTTCCGCCGCCGGCTGACCGTCCCCGGGGACGGGCCGCTGGCCGAGATCGCCGCGGTCTTCAACGAGGTCGCCGAGCGCAACCAGCACCTGACCGGTGAGCTGGCGCGGGTCCGTCGGGCGGTGGGCCGCGAGGGCCGGCTGAACGAGCGGCTGGAGACCGGCGCGGGCGAGGGCGCCTGGATGGCGGCGGTCGACAACTGCAACGCGCTGATCGACGACCTGGCCCGCCCGATGGCCGACGTGGGCCGGGTGCTCACCTCGATCGCCGAGGGCGACCTGGACCAGAAGATGGAGCTGCGCTCGCTGCACAGCAACGGGGTGAGCCACCCGCTGCGCGGCGAGTACCTGAAGATCGGGCGGACCGTCAACGGGCTGGTGGACCAGCTCTCCGAGTTCACCGACGAGGTGACCCGGGTGGCCCGCGAGGTCGGTACCGAGGGCAAGCTCGGCGGCCAGGCCAAGGTCCGCAGCGTGTCCGGGAGCTGGAAGGACCTGGCGGACTCGGTCAACACCATGGCGGGCCGGCTGACCGCCCAGGTCCGCAACATCGCCCAGGTGACCACGGCGGTCGCCAAGGGCGACCTGTCCCGCAAGGTCACCGTCGAGGTGGCCGGCGAGATGCTGGAGCTGAAGAACACCGTCAACACGATGGTGGACCAGCTGAACGGGTTCGCCGCGCAGGTCACCGGGGTGGCCAGGGACGTGGGGACGGAGGGCCGGCTCGGCGGTCAGGCCCAGGTGCCGGGCGTGGCCGGGGTCTGGCGGGACCTGACCGACTCGGTGAACTTCATGGCCGACAACCTGACCGGCCAGGTCCGCAACATCGCCCAGGTGACCACGGCGGTGGCGCGCGGGGACCTCTCGCAGAAGATCGAGGTGGACGCGCGCGGCGAGATGCTGGAGCTGAAGAACACCATCAACACGATGGTCGACCAGCTCTCCGGCTTCGCCGAGCAGGTGACCAGGGTGGCCCGCCAGGTGGGCACCGAGGGGCGGCTCGGCGGGCAGGCCCAGGTGCCCGGGGCGGCCGGGGTCTGGCGGGACCTGACCGACAACGTCAACTTCATGGCGAACAACCTCACCGATCAGGTGCGCAACATCGCCCAGGTGACGACCGCGGTCGCCAAGGGCGACCTGTCGCAGAAGATCCAGGTGGACGCGCGCGGGGAGATCCTGGAGCTGAAGAACACCATCAACACGATGGTGGACCAGCTGGGCGCCTTCGCGGACGAGGTCACCCGGGTCGCCCGGGACGTCGGCACCGAGGGCATCCTCGGCGGCCAGGCCAGCGTGCCCGGCGTGGCCGGCATCTGGAAGGACCTGACCAACTCCGTCAACCTGATGGCCAACAACCTGACCAGCCAGGTCCGGAACATCGCCGAGGTGACCACGGCGGTGGCGCGCGGCGACGTCTCCAAGAAGATCACCGTCGACGCCCGGGGCGAGATCCTGGAGCTGGTGACGACCGTCAACACCATGGTCGACCAGCTGTCGGCGTTCGCCGACGAGGTGACCAGGGTGGCCCGCGAGGTGGGCACCGAGGGCATCCTGGGCGGCCAGGCCCGGGTGCGCGGGGTGTCGGGCATCTGGAAGGACCTGACCGACAACGTCAACTTCATGGCGTCGAACCTGACCGGACAGGTGCGCAACATCGCCGAGGTCGCCGGTGCGGTGGCCCGCGGCGACCTGTCCAAGAAGATCGCGATCGACGCGCAGGGCGAGGTGGCGGCGCTCGCCGCGACCCTCAACACCATGGTCGACCAGCTGTCCTCCTTCGCGGTGGAGGTCACCCGGGTGGCCCGCGAGGTGGGCACCGACGGCACCCTGGGCGGCCAGGCCAGCGTGCCCGGCGTGGCCGGCATCTGGAAGGACCTGACCGACAACGTCAACCTGATGGCCAACAACCTCACCGGCCAGGTGCGGAACATCGCGCTGGTGATCACCGCGGTGGCCCGCGGCGACCTCTCGCAGAAGATCGACGTCGACGCGCGCGGCGAGATCCTCCAGCTCAAGACCAGCATCAACACCATGGTCGACCAGCTCTCCGCGTTCGCCGACGAGGTCACCCGGGTCGCCCGCGAGGTGGGCACCGACGGACGGCTCGGCGGCCAGGCCCGGGTACCCGGCGTGGACGGCACCTGGCAGGACCTCACCGAGTCGGTGAACGAGCTGGCCAACAACCTGACCCGGCAGGTGCGCGCGATCGCCCAGGTCGCCACCGCGGTCACCAGGGGCGACCTGAGCCTGCGGATCGACGTGGACGCCGCGGGCGAGCTCGACGAGCTCAAGGACAACATCAACCAGATGATCGCCAACCTGCGCGAGACCACCCGCACCAACCAGGAGCAGGACTGGCTCAAGACCAACCTGGCCCGGATCTCCGGCCTGCTCCAGGGCCGCCGGGACCTGGAGGCCGTCGCCTCGCTGATCATGACCGAGCTGACCCCGGTGGTCTCGGCCCAGCACGGCGCCTTCTTCCTCGCCCAGCCGGCCGGCCGCACCGCCGAGCTGATCACCGAGGACGACGACGAGAACGACACCGTGCTGCGCCTGATCGGCAGCTACGGCTACCAGCGGCGGGCGATGCCGACCACCTTCCGGCCCGGCGAGTCGCTGATCGGCCAGGCCGCGGTGGAGAAGCGGGCGATCATCCTCAAGGAGGCGCCGCCCGGGTACCTGAAGATCGCCTCCGGCCTCGGCGAGGCCTCCCCGGCCCACATCGTGGTGCTGCCGGTGCTGTTCGAGGGTCGGCTGCTGGGCGTGATCGAGCTGGCCACCTTCAGCTCCTTCACCACCGTCGCGCTGGACTTCCTGAACCAGATCGCCGACCTGATCGGCGTCACCGTCAACACCATCAGCGTCAACACCAAGACCGAGGGCCTGCTGCTGGAGTCCCAGCGACTGACCGCCGAACTCTCGATGCGGTCCGCCGAGTTGGAGGCCCGCCAGGAGGAACTGGAGCGCACCAACGAGGAGTTGCAGGAGAAGGCCGAGCAACTCGCCCAGCAGAACCGCGACATCGAGATCAAGAACGGCGAGATCGAGGAGGCCCGGCAGGTCCTGGAGGAGCGCGCCGAGCAGCTCGCCCTGGCCTCCCGGTACAAGAGCGAGTTCCTCGCCAACATGTCGCACGAGCTGCGCACCCCGCTCAACTCGCTGCTGATCCTGGCCAAGCTGCTCTCCGACAACAACGAGGGCAACCTCTCGCCCAAGCAGGTCGAGTTCGCCGACACCATCCACGGCGCGGGCTCCGACCTGCTCCAGCTGATCAACGACATCCTCGACCTGTCCAAGGTCGAGGCCGGGAAGATGGACGTCCGCCCGGCCCGGATCGCCCTGGTCCAGCTGGTCGACTACGTCGAGGCCACCTTCCAGCCGGTCGCGCTGGACAAGAACCTGGACTTCGCCGTCCGGGTCTCGCCCGCCCTGCCGGTCACCCTGCACACCGACGAGCAGCGGCTCCAGCAGGTGCTGCGCAACCTGATCTCCAACGCGGTGAAGTTCACCGACGCCGGAGCCGTCGACTTCTCGATCCGCCAGGCCGGCCGGGAGGTCCCGCAGCACGTGCGCGAGCGGCTGCTGGAGTCCGGCTCGATCCAGGGCCCGGACGACGAGCTGATCGCCTTCTCGGTCTCCGACACCGGCATCGGGATCCCCGACAACAAGCTGCGGGAGATCTTCGAGGCGTTCAAGCAGGCCGACGGCACCACCAGCCGCAAGTACGGCGGCACCGGCCTCGGCCTGTCCATCAGCCGGGAGATCGCCCGGCTGCTCGGCGGCGAGATCCACGCCGAGAGCGAGCTGGGCAAGGGCTCGACCTTCACGCTCTACCTGCCGCTGCGCACCGAGGCCCCGGAGCCCGTCGGCGACCCGCGCCAGGGCGCTCCGGGCAGCCTGGCGCCGCGGGCCTCGGTCGGGGTGACCCCGGTGGGCCTGCCGGTGCCGGTCGGCGAGAACCCGGCCGACCACTGGGCCCAGGAGGTCCGTGAGCTGGCCGAGGAGCGCCGCCGCGGCGCGGTGGAGCGCCGGCGCAGCGCCGCCCTGGAGAGCGCCGCCGGCCCGCGGACGGTGGAGCCCGTACCGCCCCGCCCGGTCGGCGGCGGCCGCCGCTTCGACGGCCAGCAGGTGCTGATCGTGGACGACGACGTCCGCAACGTGTTCGCCCTCACCAGCGTGCTGGAGCAGCACGGCCTGACCGTCCTGTACGCGGAGAACGGCCGCGAGGGCATCGAGATGCTGGAGCAGCACGAGAGCGTGGCGCTGGTCCTGATGGACATCATGATGCCGGAGATGGACGGCTACGCGACCACCGAGGCGATCCGCCGGATGCCCCAGTTCGCCGGCCTGCCGATCATCGCGCTGACCGCCAAGGCGATGAAGGGCGACCGGGAGAAGTCGCTGCAGGCGGGCGCCACCGACCACATCACCAAGCCGGTGGAGACCGACCACCTGCTGTCGGTCATGCACGAGTGGTTGAGCGGCGACCGGGCGTGACCCGGGGGAGGCGTGAACCCCGGCCCGGGCCCCGGGGTTCACGCCGGTCGGTCGGCCGGTTTGCTGGCGGTCGGGCCCGGGAACCCGGTAGGGTCACCGATCGTTGCGAACAGTGACCGGACGGCAACACGCTGGTGAGCGTGCGCCGGAGCACTGACTGCGCGCCGCCCCGGATCGGGTCACGACGGGGCGAGGTGCCGGGCGAGGGGGTGCGGCTAGCATGACCGGGGTAGCGGTGGGCAGTACGCGGGTGCCTGCACCGGGCGGCAGGCAGGCGACAGGAGGGCGAGCCCTGATGCAGAAGGCCAAGATCCTCCTGGTCGACGACCGACCGGAGAACCTGCTGGCGCTGGAGGCGATCCTCTCGGCGCTGGACCAGACGCTGGTGCGCGCGGCCTCCGGTGAGGAGGCGCTCAAGGCGCTGCTCACCGACGACTTCGCGGTGATCCTGCTGGACGTGCAGATGCCGGGGATGGACGGCTTCGAGACGGCCGCCCACATCAAGCGCCGGGAGCGCACCCGGGACATCCCGATCATCTTCCTGACCGCGATCAACCACGGTCCGCACCACACCTTCCGCGGCTACGCGGCCGGCGCGGTGGACTACATCTCCAAGCCCTTCGACCCGTGGGTGCTGCGCGCCAAGGTCTCCGTCTTCGTCGACCTGTACGCGAAGAACTGCCAGCTGAAGGAGCAGGCGGCGCTGCTGCGCCTGCAACTGGAGGAGGGCGGCGGCGAGCAGGCCCTCGGCGGGGCGCTGCTGGGCGAGCTGTCCGCGCGGCTGGCGGCGGTCGAGGAGCAGGCGGAGGCGCTCGGCAAGCAGCTGGACGGGGGCGAGGACGCCGGGGTGGCCGCCACCGCCGCGCACCTGGAGCGCAAGCTCGCGGGGCTGCGCCGGGCCCTGGACGCGATGCGTCCGGGCAGTTCCTGACCCGCGGTCGGCGTTCACCCGTCCGGGTGGTCCGGTGTGCTGCGACCGGGTGAATCCCGGTCAGGGTGACGGTGTGTCTGCGACACGTCCGGGCGCCCGGGCTCGGGCACATGTGCACTGGTCGCCCGCCCCGGTAGGCTGCTGACCCATGGCCACTCGCACGCCCGGGAACGCAGCACGTAAGACGAGTCCGGGAGCGTCCAGGAAGGCCGCGGCGAAGGCCCCGGGCAAGCCGCCCGCGAAGAAGGCGGCGGCGAAGAAGGCGGCCCCCGCGAAGAAGGCCGCGGCCAAGCAGGCCCCGCCCCCGCCGAAGCCGTCCAGGTCGGTGCTGATGGGCACGCTCAACGCCCTGGGCAGCCCGATCGGCGCGATCTTCCGGGGCTTCGGCGACGGGGCCAAGAACCTGCATCCGGCCCACCGCAAGGACGGCGTGGGCCTGCTGCTGTTCGGGCTCGCGCTGGTGACCGCGGCCGGCACCTGGTTCAGCCCGCAGGGCTGGCTGGGCGAGGGGGCCACCGCCGTGGTCTCCGGGTTGTTCGGCCGGCTCGACGTGCTGGTGCCGTTCCTGCTGGCCGCGATGGCGATCCGGCTCTGGCGCCACCCGGAGCTGCCGGAGGCCAACGGCCGGATCATGATCGGGCTGAGCGCGCTGCTGGTCGGCGTCCTCGGCCTGGTCCACATCGGCTGCGGCGCGCCCATGATGGGCAGCGGCGCGTCCCGGATACGGGCGGCCGGCGGGATCATCGGCTGGGCCGTCTCCACCCCGATGATGGCCGCCGCCGGACCGGCGCTCGCCGTGCCGCTGCTCCTGCTGCTGGCCTTCTTCGGCCTGCTGGTGGTCACCGCCACCCCGATCAACCGGATCGGCGACCGGGTGCGCGGGGTCGGCATACGGCTCGGCGTGGTCGAGCCCGGGCCCGAGGACGAGCAGCTCTGGGGGCGCACGCCGGAGCGTGAGCTGTCCACCGACCCGCCGGAGGACGCCGACCCCGACGCCCTGCCGTTCACCGTGGACACCGGCAGTGACGACCCCTCGGACGAGGTGGCCGCCCGCCGGCGCCGCCGTCGGCGCAAGCAGACCGACGAGCCGGAGGACGCCGAGCGGATCTCCCTCGACAAGGAGCCGCTGGACCCGTACGCCACCCGCGACCTCGCCGCCGGCGCGGCCGCCGACCTGGACGGCGCGCTGGTCTACGGCGTGCCCGCCTCCTCCGCGGTGGCGGACATGATGCACCAAGTGCAGGACCGCACCGCCCCGCCGGAGGAGGCCGCCGTCCCGGCCGCCCGCAGCGGCGGGCCGGGCGCGCCCGAGGAGCACGGCGCGGCGCCGGTGCGGATGGAGCAGCTCCAGCTCGGCGAGGGCGTCACCTACGCGCTGCCCTCGCTCGACCTGCTGGAGCGCGGCGGCCCGGCCAAGGCCCGCAGCGCCCTCAACGACGAGGTGGTCGCCCAGCTCACCGGCACCTTCGCCGAGTTCAAGGTGGACGCCAAGGTCACCGGCTTCACCCGGGGCCCGACGGTCACCCGCTACGAGGTCGAGCTCGGCCCGGCCGTCAAGGTGGAGCGGATCACCGCGCTCGCCAAGAACATCGCGTACGCGGTGGCCAGCCCGGACGTGCGGATCATCAGCCCGATCCCGGGCAAGTCCGCGGTCGGCATCGAGATCCCCAACCGGGACCGCGAGATGGTCAACCTCGGCGACCTGCTGCGCTCGCGCACGGCCGCCGAGGACACGCACCCGATGGTCGTCGGCATGGGCAAGGACGTCGAGGGCCACACCGTGATGGCCAACCTCGCCAAGATGCCGCACATCCTGGTGGCCGGCGCGACCGGCGCCGGAAAGTCCTCCTGCATCAACTGCCTGATCACCTCGATCCTCGCCCGGGCCACCCCCGACGAGGTGCGGATGGTGCTGGTCGACCCCAAGCGGGTCGAGCTGACCGCGTACGAGGGCATCCCGCACCTGATCACGCCGATCATCACCAACCCCAAGAAGGCCGCCGAGGCCCTCCAGTGGGTGGTGCGCGAGATGGACATGCGCTACGACGACCTCGCGGCGTTCGGCTTCCGGCACGTGGACGACTTCAACGCCGCCGTGAAGGCCGGCAAGGTCACCCCGCCGCTCGGCAGCGAGCGCGAGCTGAGGCCGTACCCGTACCTGCTGGTGATCGTCGACGAGCTGGCCGACCTGATGATGGTCGCCCCGCGCGACGTCGAGGACTCGGTGGTCCGGATCACCCAGCTGGCCCGCGCGGCCGGCATCCACCTGGTGCTCGCCACCCAGCGGCCCTCGGTGGACGTGGTCACCGGCCTGATCAAGGCCAACGTGCCGTCCCGGCTGGCCTTCGCGACCTCCGCGATGGCCGACTCCCGGGTCATCCTGGACCAGCCCGGCGCGGAGAAGCTGATCGGCAAGGGCGACGCGCTCTTCCTGCCGATGGGCGCGAGCAAGCCGATCCGGATGCAGGGCGCGTTCGTCACCGAGGCGGAGATCGCCAGGGTGGTGGAGCACTGCAAGGACCAGCTGAGCGCCGTCTACCGGGACGACGTGATGGTCGGGGCCGGGCCGAAGAAGGAGATCGACGAGGAGATCGGCGACGACCTGGACCTGCTGGTCCAGGCGGCCGAGCTGGTGGTCTCCACCCAGTTCGGCTCCACCTCGATGCTCCAGCGCAAGCTCCGGGTCGGCTTCGCCAAGGCGGGCCGGCTGATGGACCTGATGGAGTCGCGCGGGATCGTCGGCCCGAGCGAGGGCTCCAAGGCCCGCGACGTGCTGGTGAAGCCGGAGGAGCTGGACGGGGTGCTGATCACCCTTCGGGGTTGACGGTCGGCCCCTGGGGCCGGCGGCCCGTGTCCTGACCGAGGTGTCACTCGTTCGGAGGAGGGTAGGCGCCGTGTGGGGAACCGAACGTCCGTACGCCGCGTCACACGGCGGAAAGCGACCGCCGGGCTCCCCCCGCACGGCTCTGCTGACGGTTCGTCAGCGCCGTGCCGGACCCCGGTCGGACCGGGCGCGCGCATTCGGCCCGTTCCGCTTGAGAAACGATCCGCCCGCGCCCCTAGACTGTTCCCCAGCAGGTGGCCATCCGCTCGAAAGGCGTGCCCCGTGACCATCGGCAAGTCCTCCGACCGTGAGAACGCCATGCCGTCCGTCGAGCCGACCGACGACGTGGTGCAGGCGGCCGATGCCCCGAGCATCGGCCGGGTGCTGTCCACCGCCCGGATCGACGCGGGGCTCACGGTGGACCAGGTGAGTACCGCCACCCGGGTGCGGGTGCCGATCGTCCATGCCATCGAGGAGGACGACTTCGCCCGCTGCGGCGGCGACTTCTACGCCCGAGGGAACATCCGGCTGATCGCCCGCGCGGTCGGCCTGGACGGCGAGGCGCTGGTCGCCCGGTACGACGCCGCGCACGGCGGTCCGCCCGCCGCCAGGCGCCCGGCGACCCAGCTGATCGACAGCGGCCCGATCAAGGTGCCCCGGCGCGGCCGGCCGAACTGGGCGGCCGCCATGGTCGCCGCGATCGTGGCCGTGGTCGCGCTGATCGGCTTCAACCTGGTCAGCGGCAAGGGCGGGCACGGCACCACCGGCTCGGCCAGCGCGCCGCTGCCCAGCGGCTCCGGGACCGGCTCGGTGGCCCCCGCCGCCACACCCGCCGTCCAGCCGCCGGCGCCCGTGCCGAGCGCCGCCGCGATCGCCGCCGTCCCGGCCGACAAGGTCACCGTGAAGCTGGTCGCCGAGGGCACCAGCTGGGTCTCGGCGATGGACGGCAACGGCAAGTCGCTGTTCCAGAACAACATCGGCAACGGCCAGGACCAGACCTTCACCGACCCCAAGCAGATCAAGCTGGTGCTCGGCAACGGCGGGGCCGTGCACGCGTACGTCAACGGGAAGGACCTCGGCCTCCTGGGCAAGGACGGCCAGGTGGTGCACGTCACGTACACCCCCGGAGACCCGCAGGCGGGCTGACCACAGGGGCCGTCCGGCCCGCTGATGATCAGCTGATCCGAGGCGCGCGGCCTCCGGGGCGAACGGCACCGGAGCCCGCGCGTTAATCTTGGGCCTATGCCTGAACGCCGTACTGTCGCCCTTGTCACGCTCGGATGCGCCCGCAACGAGGTGGACTCCGAGGAACTCGCCGGGCGACTGGAGGCCGACGGCTGGTCGCTGGTCGACGACGCCTCCGAAGCGGATGTCGCCGTGGTCAACACCTGCGGCTTCGTCGAGGCCGCCAAGAAGGACTCGGTGGACGCCCTGCTGGAGGCCAACGACCTCAAGGGGCACGGCCGCACCCAGGCCGTCGTCGCGGTCGGCTGCATGGCCGAGCGGTACGGCAAGGAGCTCGCCGACGCCCTCCCCGAGGCGGACGGCGTCCTCGGCTTCGACGACTACGCGGACATCTCCGACCGCCTCCAGACCATCCTCTCCGGCGGCCACCACGCCCCGCACCTCCCGCGCGACCGCCGCAAGCTGCTGCCGATCAGCCCCGCCGAGCGGCAGAGCGCCGCCGAGACCGTCGCCCTGCCCGGCCACGGCACCGAGGCCGCCGCCGAGCCCATCGCCGACCTGCCCGACGGCCTCGCCCCGGCCTCCGGCCCGCGCACCCTGCGCAAGCGGCTGGACGACAGCCCGGTCGCCTCCGTCAAGCTCGCCTCCGGCTGCGACCGGCGCTGCTCCTTCTGCGCCATCCCGGCCTTCCGCGGCTCCTTCATCTCCCGCCGCCCCTCCGACGTGCTCAACGAGGCCCAGTGGCTGGCCGGGCAGGGCGTGCGCGAGATCGTCCTGGTGAGCGAGAACAACACCTCGTACGGCAAGGACCTCGGCGACATCCGGCTGCTGGAGACGCTGCTCGGCGAGATCTCCGCGATCGAGGGCGTCGAGCGGGTCCGGGTCTCCTACCTCCAGCCGGCCGAGATGCGCCCGGGCCTGGTCGACTCGATGACCGGCACCGCCGACGTGGTGCCCTACTTCGACCTGTCCTTCCAGCACTCGGCGCCCGCCGTGCTGCGCCGGATGCGCCGCTTCGGCTCCACCGACCAGTTCCTGGAGCTGCTGGGCACCATCCGCGGCAAGGCCCCGCAGGCCGGCGCCCGGTCCAACTTCATCGTCGGCTTCCCCGGTGAGACCGAGGAGGACTTCGCCGAGCTGGAGCGCTTCGTCACCCACGCCGGGCTGGACGCGATCGGCGTCTTCGGCTACTCGGACGAGGACGGCACCGAGGCCGCGACCTACGACGGCAAGCTCGCCGACGACGTGATCGCCGACCGGGTGGACCGGCTGAGCCGGCTGGCCGAGGAGATGACCGCCCAGCGGGCCGAGCAGCGGATCGGCACCGAGGTCGAGGTGCTGATCGAGTCGATCGAGGACGGCGTGGTCGAGGGCCGCTCCGCCCACCAGGCGCCGGAGACCGACGGCCTGACCACCCTGGAGGGCGTCGAGGCCCCCGCGGTCGGCCAGTTCTGGCGGGCCAAGGTGGTCGCCAGCGAGGGCGTCGACCTGATCGCCGAGGCGCTGGAGCAGGTGCGACTGCCCCGGACGTCGGGGGCCGAGGCCTCGGGAGCCGGGGAATGACCAAGGGGCCCGGCGCCCCGGCCGCGGCCCACCCGGGCAGACCGGTGGCCGCGGCGCCGTCGACCCCGGGGATCTGGAACATCGCCAACGTGCTCACGATGGTCCGGGTGCTGCTGGTGCCGGTCTTCGTGGCGCTGCTGTTCGCCGGCGGCGGGCACGACCCCAAGTGGCGCTCGGTCGCCTGGGCCTCGTTCGCGATCGCGATGATCACCGACCTGTTCGACGGTGAACTGGCCCGGCGCAAGGGCCTGGTCACCGACTTCGGGAAGATCGCCGACCCGATCGCCGACAAGGCGATCATGGGCTCGGCGCTGATCGGCCTCTCGCTGCTCGGCGACCTGCCCTGGTGGGTCACCGCGGTGATCCTGGCCCGCGAGCTCGGCATCACCCTGATGCGGTTCTGGGTGATCCGCTACGGGGTCATCCCGGCCAGCCGCGGCGGCAAGCTCAAGACGCTGACCCAGGGCACCGCGGTCGGCATGTACGTACTGGACCTGACCGGCTGGCTGGCCACCGGGCGGGCGGTGCTGATGGGGCTGGCGGTGCTGCTGACCGTCGGCACCGCGCTGGACTACATCGGGCAGGCGCTGCGCCTGCGCCGCGAGGGACGGACCGCGGCGCGGGCCGGCCGCTGAGCGACGGGGGGACCGGGTGTCGGAGCGGGACGTGGCGGAGCACGGCGCGGCGGCGCGGGGCGTGCCGGTGCGGGACGCGGTGGCGCGGGACTTCGCACTGGCCGAGCGGGCGCACGCCGCGCTGCGGGCCGAGGGCGGCACGCTGGCCGTCGCCGAGTCGCTGACCGGGGGGCTGCTGGCCGCCGCGCTGGTGGACGTCCCCGGGGCGTCCGCGACCTTCCGGGGCTCGGTCACCGCGTACGCGACCGAGCTGAAGGCCTCGGTGCTCGGGGTGGACGAGGGCCTGCTGGACGTGTACGGGCCGGTCCACCCGGTGGTGGCCCGACAGATGGCCGAGGGCGTGCGCGCACTGCTGGGGGCCACGTACGGGCTCGCGACGACCGGGGTGGCCGGGCCGGACCCGCAGGACGGGCAGCCGGTGGGCACCGTACACCTGGCCGTCGCCGGCCCGGGGGGAACTCTGGTCAGTTCTCCCCTGCTGTCGGGCGGTCGTGCCACAATCCGTCACGAAGCGGTGACCGCCGCGCTGGAGCTGCTGGTCGGTCGGTTCGCACGGTAGGCCGGTTCGTACGGCCGGCCGGTTTCGCGCGACCGGGGCCCGTGGGGAGGGCCTCCACCGACCGGGATCGCCGGGCGGGCGCGCGGGTATGGGACAGCGGGAGGATCGTGTTACATCCAACACCCTGGTTGGGCAGAAACCAGGTGGCGAACGAGTTGCGTGACGGTGGCCGGGTGGGTCGCTACGGGTACCACGAGGGGCCCGCGAACCCGGGTGCGACACCGGAACAAGGAGGGGGACGGCCTTGCAGCCCAGAGTGAACACGACCAGGGTCCCCGCACGCGAAGCGGGCAAGGCGGTACGGTGGGGTCGTGACATCTCGATCCGCAGTCCGAGGAGGGAGGCACCGATGATCCTGCTTCGTCGCCTACTGGGCGATGTACTGCGTCGGCAGCGCCAGCGCCAGGGCCGCACACTCCGCGAGGTGTCGGCGGCAGCCAGGGTTTCGCTCGGATACCTCTCCGAGGTCGAGCGGGGACAGAAGGAGGCCTCCTCGGAGCTGCTCTCCGCCATCTGCGACGCACTCGACGTCCGGATGTCCGAGGTTATGCGCGAGGTCAGCGACGAACTGTCGCTCGCTGAACTTGCGGCGATGGCCACCCTCTCCGAAGGTGATCTGCTGAGGCCGGTACTCGAACCGGTTCCGCTGCCCGCCCCCGGCACCGACCGGGCGAACATGTCGCCCAAGGCCGCCGCGATGGACGTGGTCGCCGCCTGATCCCGGCCTCGACTCCCGGGCGCCCCTGCCCGGGGCGAGCGAAGGGAGGGCGGTCGTGCGAACAGACGCGCAGACGCGCCCGATGGCCCGAATACGGGCCCGGGCGCGGCTGTTCCTCCGGGTACGGCATCCGGTGCGGTGGGTGCTGGCGGCCTCGGCGGCCGGGCTCGCCTGGTGGCTCCTGGTGGTCCGGGGACAGCTGACCGACGGTGCGGCACTGGGGCTGCTCGTGGCCGGCGGCTGGGGACTCGGTCTCATTCCGGTCCACGCCGACTGGAACGCGACCGGACCGGCCCGGCGCCCGCGCGCGGAGCCGGTAGGGCCGGTGGAGGTACAGCCACCGCCGATCGGGTGATGGACGTGGCCGGAGGCCGCGGGGTCGACGACCC
>NZ_JBHUAL010000196.1:0-18268 GCF_042789775.1 Kitasatospora sp. NPDC056800
GCGCTCAGCCCGCGCGGCCCGGACGGGTCTGTGTCGGGTGCCGGGGCCGGGGGAGTTCCGGGGGCTCTCCCACCTTTATTACCAGCCGAATTCGCCCCCCACCGCCGTCCGGCCCGCGCAGCCGCCCTGACCAGGGCATCAAGCCCGATCATGACAGGATCCGCACGCCCGTGCAGTGATCCACTCGCGACCGGATACCCTGCCTGTATGGCCAGCGGCGGCACTCAGGGACCAGGCCGCTAGATCGACCAGGGACAGAGGAGTGGTCTTCGTGACCGTCGTGGAACCCTTCGGGCTCAGCGTGCAGGACCGCGACCTGACCCGGGACGTCCAGGCCGGACTGGACGCTGTGGAGGCGGCGCTCGGTGAGGCCGTCAAGAGCGACGTCCCCTTCATCACCGTCACCGCCAGTCACCTCCTCGAGGCCGGCGGCAAGCGCTTCCGCCCGCTGCTCCTGCTGCTGGCCGCCCAGTTCGGCGACCCGGGGGCGCCCGGCGTGGTGCCCGCCGCCGTGGTGGTCGAACTGACCCACCTGGCCACGCTCTACCACGACGACGTCATGGACGAGGCGCCGGTGCGCCGGGGCGCCCCGAGCGCCAACTCCCGCTGGGACAACTCGGTCGCCATCCTCACCGGCGACTTCCTGTTCTCCCGTGCCTCCCAGGTGCTCTCCGACCTCGGCCCGGAGGCCGTGCGGATGCAGGCCGAGGCCTTCGAGCGGCTGGTCACCGGCCAGATCCTGGAGACCCGCGGCCCGGGCCAGGACATGGACCCGCTGCTGCACTACCTGGACGTCCTGGAGGGCAAGACCGGCTCGCTGATCGCCGTCTCCTGCCGGATAGGAGCGCTGATGGCCGGTGCCGAGCGCGAGCTGGTGGACACCCTCGGCGAGTTCGGCGAGCGGATCGGCATCGCCTTCCAGCTGGCCGACGACGTGCTCGACATCGCCAGCGACGGCCACGAGTCCGGCAAGACCCCCGGCACCGACCTGCGCGAGGGCGTGCCGACCCTGCCGACCCTGCTGCTGCAGCAGATGCCCGCCGACCCGGCCGACCCGGACGACGCCCGGCTGCGCGAACTGCTCGACCAGGACCTCTCCGACGACGACCTGCACGCCGAGGCGCTGCGCCTGCTGCGCGCCCACCCCGCGCTGGAGCGCGCCCGCGCCGAGACCCTGCGCCGGGCCGAGGAGGCCCGGGCGCTGCTCGCGCCGCTGCCGGACTGCGCCGCGAAGGCCGCCCTGGAGGGCCTCTGCGACGCGGTGGCGATCCGCACGATGTGAGGCCCCGCTCCGGGTAGGGCCCCGCTCCGGGTGAGGCCCCGCACGATGGGGGACCCCGCTCCGGGCGGGGCCGCCGGGAGCCGTCCGGGCCGGGCCGAGAGGTGGCCCGTCCCGGACCCTCCGCCCGCCCCGGGATGGGGGAGACTGACTTCCGTCAGCACACGCCTGCCCGGAAGGTCGTTATGCGTCGCGTCGTCATCGCCGAGGACTCCGTACTGCTCAGGGAGGGACTGACCCGGCTGCTCACCGATCGCGGCCTGGAGGTCGTCGCCGGGGTCGGTGACGGAGACGCCCTGGTGAAGACCATCCACGACCTGGCGGCCGCCGACGCCCTGCCGGACGTCGTGGTCTCCGACGTGCGGATGCCCCCGAACCACACCGACGAGGGCCTGCGCGCCTGCGTGGAACTGCGCGCCCGGTACCCGCAGCTGGGCGTGCTGGTGCTGTCGCAGTTCGTGGAGGAGCGCTACGCCTCGGAGCTGCTGGCCGGCTCGACCCGGGGCGTGGGGTACCTGCTGAAGGACCGGGTCGCCGAGGTGCGCGAGTTCGCCGACGCGGTGGTCCGGGTCGCCGAGGGCGGCACCGCGCTGGACCCGGAGGTGGTGCAGCAGCTCCTCAGCCGCAGCCGCAAGGGCGACGTTCTGGCCAATCTCACGCCGCGCGAGCGCGAGGTGCTCGGGCTGATGGCGGAGGGCCGCACCAACGCCGCGGTGGCCAAGCAGCTGGTGGTCTCCGACGGCGCGGTGGAGAAGCACGTCAGCAACATCTTCCTCAAGCTGGGACTGGCTCAGAGCGCCGAGGACCACCGCCGGGTGCTGGCCGTGCTCACCTACCTCAACTCCTGACGCCCTCCGGTTCCGTCGCCCCGGCGCCCGGGGCGCGCCCCCGGGAGCGCATCTCGGCCATGCGCCCGTGAGGTGCTCGCGCCCGCCCGTCCGAGCCGGAATGATCTCCGGCGGGCGGGCGTTGACCTTCATGTGCGGTGCAGCCGCGGGCCGGTGAAATAACTGCCGTGCTTCCGGTCGCCGTCGGGTCGGCCCGCATAGGATGCGAGAGGTGCACCAGGCGGACGGGGCACGGGGCCGCGCCCGCGGTGGTGCGCCCACGAGGAGGTCCGCGGCAGTGACCAGTCAGGTCGATCAGTCAGAGGCAGTGGACGGCCCGGACGGCGACGAGGCCCGCGCCGGGAGCGGAGACGCGCACGCGGGTGCGGACGCGTCCGCCGGACCGCCCGGCCCGGGCGGCCCTCCGGTGAAGCCGGGCAAGCCCATCCGCAGACTCGATCGGGTGATCATTCGCTTCGCCGGCGACTCCGGTGACGGCATGCAGCTGACCGGTGACCGTTTCACCTCGGAGACGGCGTCCTTCGGCAACGACCTGTCCACGCTGCCGAACTTCCCGGCCGAGATCCGGGCGCCCGCCGGCACCCTGCCGGGCGTCTCGTCCTTCCAACTGCACTTCGCGGACCACGACATCCTGACCCCGGGCGACGCCCCGAACGTGCTGGTCGCGATGAACCCGGCCGCGCTGAAGGCGAACGTGCCGGACCTGCCGCGCGGTGCCGAGATCATCGTCAACACCGACGAGTTCACCAAGCGGGCGCTGGCCAAGGTCGGTTACCCGGCGGACCCGCTGGGCGACGGCTCGCTGGACGGCTTCCACCTGCACAAGGTGCCGCTGACCACGCTGACCCTGGAGGCGCTCAAGGACAGCGGCCTGGCCCGCAAGGACGCCGAGCGGGCGAAGAACATGTTCGCCCTGGGCCTGCTGTCCTGGATGTACCACCGGCCCACGCACGGGACGGAGTCGTTCCTGCGCACCAAGTTCGCCAAGAAGCCGCAGATCGCCGAGGCGAACATCACCGCCTTCCGGGCGGGCTGGAACTTCGGTGAGACCACCGAGTCCTTCGCCGTCTCCTACGAGGTGCCGCCGGCCAGGCTCCCGGCCGGGCGCTACCGCAACATCTCCGGCAACCTGGCGCTGTCCTACGGGCTGATCGCCGCCTCGCGGCGCTCCGGCCTCCCGCTGTACCTGGGCTCGTACCCGATCACCCCGGCCTCGGACATCCTGCACGAGCTGAGCCGGCACAAGGACTTCGGGGTGCGCACCTTCCAGGCGGAGGACGAGATCGCCGGTGTCGGCGCGGCGCTCGGCGCCGCCTTCGGCGGGGCGCTCGGGGTGACCACCACCTCCGGGCCGGGTGTCGCGCTGAAGTCCGAGACGATCGGCCTGGCCGTCTCGCTCGAACTGCCGCTGCTGGTCGTGGACATCCAGCGCGGCGGCCCGTCCACCGGCCTGCCGACCAAGACCGAGCAGGCGGACCTGCTGCAGGCGATGTTCGGGCGCAACGGCGAGGCGCCGGTGCCGATCGTCGCCCCGGCCACGCCCGCGGAGTGCTTCGACGCGGCGCTGGAGGCGGCCCGGATCGCGGTCACCTACCGCACCCCGGTGTTCCTGCTCTCGGACGGCTACCTGGCCAACGGCTCGGAGCCCTGGCGGATCCCCGAGGTCGACGAACTGCCGGAGATCGACCCGGAGTTCGCCACCGGCCCGAACCGCGAGGACGGCGCCTTCTGGCCGTACCTGCGCGATCCGCGGACCCTGGCCAGGCCCTGGGCGCTGCCCGGTACGCCCGGCCTGGAGCACCGGATCGGCGGCATCGAGAAGCAGGACGGCACAGGCAACATCTCCTACGACCCGGCCAACCACGACTTCATGGTCCGCACCCGGCAGGCCAAGGTCGACGGCATCACGGTGAAGCCGGTCGAGGTGGACGACCCGAGCGGCGACGCCCGGGTGCTGGTGCTCGGCTGGGGCTCGACGTACGGGCCGATCACCGCCGCGGTGCGCCGGGTGCGCGCGGACGGCGGCGAGGTCGCCCAGGCGCACCTGCGCAACCTCAACCCGTTCCCGGCCAACCTGGGCTCGGTGCTGCGGAGTTACGAGAAGATCATCGTTCCCGAGATGAACCTGGGGCAGCTGGCCCTGCTGCTGCGGGCGAAGTACCTGGTGGACGCCGAGTCCTACAACCAGGTGCGCGGACTGCCCTTCAAGGCGGCCCAGTTGGCGGACGTGCTGTGGGCCGCGATCGGCACCCTGGACGAGGAGGACAACCGATGAGCGAGCGTGCCTTCCCGTCCCTGCGACTGGTGCCCAAGGCCGAAGGCCCGCAGGGCGCCCGGGACTTCAAGACGGACCAGGAGGTGCGCTGGTGCCCGGGCTGCGGGGACTACGCGATCCTGGCGGCGGTGCAGTCCTTCATGCCGGAGCTGGGCATCAGGCGCGAGAACACGGTGTTCGTCTCCGGCATCGGCTGCTCCTCGCGTTTCCCGTACTACATGAACACCTACGGGGTGCACTCGATCCACGGCCGGGCGCCGGCGATCGCGACCGGGCTGGCCACCTCGCGCCAGGACCTGAGCGTCTGGGTGGTGACGGGTGACGGCGACGCGCTGTCGATCGGCGGCAACCACCTGATCCACGCCCTGCGGCGGAACGTCAATTTGAAGATCCTGTTGTTCAACAACCGTATCTACGGCCTCACCAAGGGCCAGTACTCGCCCACCAGTGAGCTCGGCAAGATCACCAAGTCCACCCCGATGGGCTCGCTGGACGCGCCGTTCAACCCGCTGTCGCTTGCGATCGGAGCCGAGGCCACCTTCGTCGCGCGCACCATCGACTCGGACCGCCAGCACCTCCAGTCGGTGCTGCGGGCGGCCGCCGAGCACCAGGGCACGGCGCTGGTGGAGATCTACCAGAACTGCAACATCTTCAACGACGGCGCCTTCGAGGTGCTGAAGGACCCGGGCAGCCGGGACGAGGCGCTGATCCGGCTGGAGCACGGGAAGGCCGCCCGCTTCGGCGCGGACCTGGCGAACGGCGTCTTCCGGGGCCCGGACGGCGAGCTGTTCACCGCCCCGGTCACGGCGGACAACGAGGCGGACGTCCTGGTCCACGACGCGCACGCGGCCGGCCCCGCCACCGCCTTCGCGCTCTCCCGGATCGCCGACGCGGACACCCTGCACCACACGCCGATCGGCGTGCTGCGCAGCGTCGAACGGCCGGTCTACGACGAGCTGATGGCGAGCCAGCTGGCCACCGCCACCGACGGGCGCGGCCCGGGCGACCTGGCCACGCTGCTCGCCGGCAACGACACCTGGACGGTGGACTGACCGTCCGACCGTCCGTCGGAGCGAGCGACGCCCCCTGTCCCGACCGGGACAGGGGGCGTCGTCGTTGCCCGCTCCTACTGCTCCTGCCGCTCGGCCCACTCGACCAGTTCGACGACCACCCCGTTCGGGTCGACGACCTGGAAGAGCTTCTCGCCCCACGGCTCCTCGCGCAGCGGCAGGGTGATCACGACCCCCTCCTCGCGCAGCCGCCGCTCCTCGGCGGCGATGTCCTCGACGACGAACGCCAGGATCACGCCGTCCGCGATCCGGTGGCGCTGGTCCTCGGGGAGGACTTCGAGGCCGCGCCGCAGGTAGACGACATTGACCCCGCCGCCCGGGTGCGCGAGCGAGACGAAGCCGTCGGCCGACATCTGCTCGGTGTAGCCGAAGTGCCGCTGGAGGAAGGCGGCGGAGGTGGTGACGTCCTCGACGGTCAGGGAGACGGCGGTCGTGGTGATCTGCAAGGCGGAGAACCCTCTCGTCGGCATCGCACGGTTATTCCGTACGCAGTACACTATACATAGTACGGAGAATTGCGCCAGGGGTCTCCGCGGAATCCGGGACGGGGCCGGAAACGACGGAGGGAGGCTCCCCGGGCGGGGGAGCCTCCCTCGGGAGGTCGGCGAGGCCGGTGCGGCGCGCGTCAGTAGACGCAGGGGATGCCGCCGTCGGACTGGGCGTCGACGGCCGGGCCCTGCATCGGCAGGTTGGCGGCCGGGTCGGTCGGGGCGCCGCCGGCGGGGGCGGTGGGCTTGTCGGCGGCGACGCCGGTGAAGCCGGTGCCGAGGGTGACGACGACGTGGTCGGCGGCGGTGGCGGCGGATGCGGTGGCGGTCACGCCGTAGCGGGCCGCGACCTGTTCGGCGGCTTCCTTGGCGCCCTTGCCGTAGGTGACGGTGGTGGTCTTCGGCCGGGTGGCGGCCGAGCCGGTGCGGCCCTCCTTGAAGCCCAGGCCGGCCAGTGCCTTGGCCTCGTCGGCGGAGGTGACCCCGGCCGCAGAGGAGGCGTTGAAGACGTCCACGGTGACCGGCCCGGCGGCGGCCGGGGGCGTGGTGGCGGCCGGCGGGACGGCGGGGGCCTGGGTGGCGGGCGCGCCGGAGGCGGCGGCCGGGTCGGCCGGGGCGGGGGCGGCATCGGCGTAGCCGAAGAGCTGCTTGACCACCTTCTGGACCTTCGCCGGGGTCACCAGGTTGACGTCCTGGCCGTTCTTGGTGCCGAACCCGTCGAAGGTCAGGGTGTTGAACTCGACGTTGCCGCCGGTGAGGTTGGGGGCCTGCTGGGCGAAGTCGAGCACGTTCCAC
The DNA here is from genome assembly GCF_042789775.1 of Kitasatospora sp. NPDC056800. Lineage (NCBI taxonomy): Bacteria > Bacillati > Actinomycetota > Actinomycetes > Kitasatosporales > Streptomycetaceae > Kitasatospora > Kitasatospora sp. NPDC056800. The sequence goes on from NZ_JBHUAL010000196.1 coordinate 6,756, forward strand.
TCGTTGTCGATCACCAGGTCCTTCTGCATCACCCCCATCAGCTCCTGCATCTTGCCGAGGTCGCCGATGACGCCCTTCTGCTTGAGGTTGTGCACCACCGAGGAGATGAAGGCCTGCTGGCGGTGGGTGCGGGCGAAGTCGCCGGTGTTGCCGTCCGGGCCGTCGAGGTTGTGGCGCTGGCGGACGAAGGAGAGCGCCTGGGAGGCGTTGAGCTTGTTGACGCCCTTGTGGAAGTCGGCCCCGGAGCCCTGGCCCTCGATGGCCGGGTCCTTGGTGTCGTGGGTGAGGCAGACCTCGATCGGCTGGAGGGCCTTGGCGATGTCGTAGAAGCCCATCAGGTTGACCTCGGCGATGTGGTCGATGGGCTGGTCGAGGAACTTCTGCACGGTGCGGATGGTGGCCGCGCGGCCGATGTCCCGGCCGGCCTTCTCCAGGTCGGCGCCCTTGAGGCCCTTGGCGCGCAGACCGGCGTCGGCCTTGTCCTTGGCCGCGCCGTAGGCCTCCTTGATCTTGGCCATGCCCATCTGGGAGCCGTTGGCGTCGTAGGTCATCACGTAGTCGTCGCGGGGTATCGAGACGGCCTGCACCTTGCCGCCGTTCGCCGGGATGTGCAGCAGGATCAGCGAGTTGGTGTTGTAGCCGCCGATGTCGGAGCTGTGGCCGGCGTGCAGCTCGTCCTGGACGAACTCGGGCGGGAGGTCCGTGCCGTCCATGTTCTTGCGGCTGTCCAGGCCGATCAGCAGCAGGTTGACCGAGTTGTCGAGGTGCTTGGGGGCGTCCTTCTTGGTCTCGGCGATGACGCCGGAGGTGGTCATCCCGTCGGTGAGCTGCTTGTACTCGTACCAGACCACCCCGCTGGCGGCGAACACCGCCAGGCCGACGGTGCAGGCCACCACCCGGCCCGCGACCAGGGCGGGTGAGGGGCGGCGGGGGCGGCGGGCCTCGGCGCCGCCGTCGGTCCCGGGGTTGTCAGCCATGCTGCCTCCTCCTCGCCCGGACCAGCCGGACCGCGATCACGATGACGGCCGCGGCCGCGGCCTCGGCCATCACGGGAAAGCCGTGCACCACCCACTTCGCGGCGCCGGTGGCCAGGCCCTTGCCCTGGTACCGGTCGCGGTGGGCGGTGAACTCGACGACGGCCGTCACGCCCAGGACCACCAGCGGCGAGGTGGCGAGCACCCACCACCAGCCGTTGCGGCTGCTCAGTGCCGCCGCCAGGCCGGTGCCGAGCAGCGCGGCCACGGCGAAGACCAGGCCCATGCCGGGGCCGGAGAGCTCGTCGACCGCGGCGCCGGCCAGCGGTAGTCCGAGGGCGAGGGCCGCCGGCAGCGCGGGGCCGCCGGGCAGCGGGCGTATGTGCCCGGCCGGTTTGTCCGCCGCCCGTCGGCGCGTCCGCTGGTCGGCCGACCGTCCTCGCTGCCCCGCCACGCCCTCACCCCGGTGTTCCCGTGTTCCGCGCGCCATGGTGGCGCCTGCGCCGCGTGCCGTCCGTCGGTTTCGTCGGTCCGGAACTCTGTTCGTGGCGCTGCCAGTTCCGGACGCCGGTTGCCGGTCGGCCGGTTCCCGTGCGGGGGTCCGGCCACCCGTGATCGGGGGAGGCGCTTCCCAATGTCTTCTACACGGGTGTAGAAGTCGTACGCAGCATAGAGCACGTCCGTTCGGCGGGACGTCCGGGTCTTCCGTGGCCTGGATAAACTACACCGGGCAGTTTCTGAGAGGGTCGGCCGGTGCGCCGACGGAAGAGGAGAGGGCCGTGGCGACGACGGGCGGAGCGGGACGGCCGGAGAAGCGCGAGGCGATCACCCGGGCCGCGACGGTGGTGTTCGGCCGGGAGGGGTACGTCCGGGCCAGCATGGACGCGATCGCGGCCGAGGCCGGGGTGTCCAAGCGGACGGTCTACAACCACTTCGGCGACAAGGAGACCCTCTTCCTGTCGGTGGCCCTGCGGACCTCGGCGGAACTGACCGAACGCATCGACGGGTTGATGGCGACGTACCTCGGCCGGGTGGTGGACCTGCGCCGGGACCTGATCGACTTCGCCGTCGAGCGGGCCCGCGCCGTGTTGTCGGCCGGGGAGCACGGGGCGCTCGGCCGGGCGATCCGGGCCGAGGTGGCCAACATCCCGGCGGACGTCCTGGAGGCCTGGCTGGAGGCCGGCCCGGTCGCCTCCCAGCGCGCGCTCGCGCAGCACGTCGAGGCGCTCGCCGGGCGCGGGCTGCTCGCGGTCGAGGACGCCGCCCTGGCCGCCGAGCAGTTCACCCTGCTGACCTTCCACGGCGTCGCCGAGCGCTCCTTCTGGGGCGCGCTCCCGGTGGCGGACGAGGAGGTCGAGCGGATCGCGACGGCCGGCGTGGACGCCTTCCTGCGGATCCACGGCGCGCCGAAGGCGGCGGAGGCGTCCTCGGCGGCACGGGGCTGAGCCCGCCCGGGCGGGAGCGGCCGGCCGCCGCCCCCGCCCGGACCACCCGTGGATCACTTCCAGTTGAGGCCCTTGCCGAGGGTGTACGGCTCGCCCCAGTACTCGGCGCCCGCGACCTTGGAGGCCTCCGGGGACATCGCCACCGCGCAGGAGGTGGCGGACTGGCCGTTGGTGAAGCCCTTGGGCAGCGACTCGCTCTTGCACTTGGCGAAGGAGCCGATGACCATCAGCTCCTGCGCCTCGGTGCCGTCCGCCAGCAGGCCCTTCATGTGGCTGACGCTGGTGTAGGAGAGGTCGGTGCCGCCGGCGTTGGTGACCTTGTAGTGGATGTAGTACGGCACCAGGCCCTTGGCCTTGCCGCCCAGGTTCAGCGGGGCGAGGTCGGCCGGGTCGCCCTTCTCGATCGAGGTGACCGCGAGCGCGATGGTGCCCTTGGTGCTGCCCGAGCTGAACGGGACGGTGGCGGCGTCGCCGAGCTTCAGCGTGGTCCCGGCCGCCGGGGCGCTGCCGGCCGGCGCGGGTGCGGTGGCCGAACCGGACCCGGCGCCGCCCGCCGGGACGGAGGCCGAACCGGAGGCGGCCGGGGTGGTGGCCGCGGTGCTCGGCGAGGCGGCCTGGGTGGCGGGCGCACCGGTCGCCGGCGGGGTCTTGGCGGTGTCGGACGACGAGGCGTCGTCGTTGCAGGCGGTCAGGGTGAGCGCGCCGACCGCGGCCAGTGAGGCCAGGGCCAGGGCGCGACGACTGCTGCGGATGGGCTTCACGTGATGTCCCCCGTGGTAGCGGACCCCCGGTGCCGGTGGTCCTCCTGAGGGACGTTCATAGCGCAGCGCGAACGAGCGGGGCCATGGCTTCGACGCGTCCTTGACACGGTCGTGACGAGTCCCTCGCGCCACCGTGACAAGGGATGCCGAGTCGTGATCAGCCGCCCGGACGGGGGCCGGCGAGGGGCCGACCGGCGTCGGCGCGGGGGGCCGTGGGGCACCCGGAGGAGACCGGGCCCGGTCCGCTCGGCCTGGAGAGCGGACCGGGCCCGGTGGTTCGTCAGCCGAGCAGCCAGCGCTGGGCCGGGGCGGCGGGGTCGCAGGAGGCCACCCCGGTGGCCTGGCCGCCGCCGTTGGAGGTGAGGCACTGCCCGGTGGCCGCGTTGCGGACCAGGTACCAGCCGTGGTCCTCGTCGGTCAGCCGCCACTTCTGGTTGGCGGGCATCCAGTCGCCGGCCGGCCGGTTGAGGCCGTCCAGTCCGCCGGGGGTGTCCCAGAGGTGGACGGCGCCCGAACCGGTGTCGAGGTCGATCACCTTGCCCTGCCCGTGCGCGATCGCCGTGGTGCCGTCGCAGTACTTCCAGAACGACCAGGTCTGCGCGGGCGACTGGTTGGCCGGCCAGACGATGATCGGCTGACCGTTGGCCTCGACGTTGTGGAAGAGGTCGAGCGCGCCGGCGCCGGAGCCGTTGTTCACGGCCGCGAAGGCTCCCACGGACGGCGACAGGTCGCAGGCGCCGGCCTGTGCCGCCTGCGCCGCCGGCGCGCCGGCCACGACCGCCCCCGCGACGGCAGTGACGGCCCCGAGCGAGGCGAGGAGCCTGCGGGTACGGGTGGTGGTTCTCATCGGGTCTCTCCTTCTGGTGTGGTGGGCGGGCCGGCTCAGCCGCGCGGGACCGCGAGCGCGGCCCACTGCTTGGGGCCGGGGACGCCGTCGGCGTCCGCGCCCGAGTCGCCGAGCTTGTGCTGCCAGTTGCGGAAGGACTCGCGGTCCGCGTCGGACCACTCGGGGCCGGGGCCCTCGGCGTAGGCGGAGCAGCCCTCGGCGACGAGGCGCTCGCCCATCCGGGTGATGACGTCGCTGTTCTGGCCGTCGTGGAAGAAGTCGGCGCCGGGGAAGGGCTCGTAGCCGTCGCCGCCGTCGCCGCCGCCGCCCGCCGGAGCGCCGCCGCCGGACGGGGCCCCGCCGTCGGGGCTGTCCTCCGCGGAGGCCTCCTGCCCGAAGTAGAGCGCCCCGGGCCGGTCCTTCCACTCCGGGTCGGCGAGGACCGCGCCCTCGGCGAAGTCCGGGATGCCGTAGCCGTAGACCCAGTCCGAGCGGCGCTCACGGGTCTTGAGGTAGACGCCGTCGCCCTCGGCGCTGCCGCCGTCGTTGGTGTTGCCCTCGACGGTGGTGATGGTGGAGCTGGTGTAGGCGATGCAGATGCCGGTGTGGCTGCCGCCACCGGGCCCGAAGAAGACCTGGCCGCCGATCACCGGGTACTCGGTGAAGCGGTCGCGCTCCTTGAACCAGGCGACGCCCTCCGCGCAGGAGGCGGTCACCGGGAAGCGCCCGGCGTTGCCGGACTGCTCGGCGCACCAGGAGACGAAGGTGGCGCACCAGGCCTCGCCCTGGGACCACTCCAGGCCGGCGACGGCGGGGGAGAACTTCTGGATGTTGTTCCAGTGCCCGCCGCTGCGACCCTCGTGGTAGCCGACCTCGTCTCGGGCGATGCGGATCAGGTCCGCCGCGTTCGAGGACATGGGTGTGGACTCCTTGTTCGTGGAAGGGTGCCGGTCGGGGTCTCAGGCCTTGCCGAAGGTCTGCACGTAGCGGCCCCAGTTGCCGCGCTGGCGGGGCGCGTAGCCGATGCCGATGTAGTTGTAGTCGGGGTTGAGGATGTTCACCCGGTGGCCCGGGCTGTTCATCCACATCTGCATCGCCTCCGGCACGCTGTTGCTCGGGGTGACGTTCTCGGCGGAGGAGCGGGAGACGAAGCCGGCGGCCGCGATGCGGTCCCAGGGGGAGCTGCCGTCGGTGCCGTTGTGCTGGGTGAGGTCGTGCGAGGCCATGTCGTTGGCGTGGCGCTGGGCGGCCGCGCTGAGGCGGTCGTCCAGGCGCACCGGCGGGGCGCCGACCCGGCCGCGCTCGGCGTTGACGGCGTTCAGCATCTCGGAGCGGAAGTCACCGCCGCCGCCACCGCCGGGCTGGGGCTGCGGCTGGGGCTGGGGCTGCTGCTGGCCGCCGCCGCCGCTGATGCCCCCGGCCGGGACGAGCTGCCAGCGCTGCGCCGGGTTGCCGTCGTCCTGCCTGGAGAGGGTGAGCGGCGAGCCGGGGGCGGCCGCGGTGAGGTAGAGCATGCCCTCGTTGGTGCGGGTGGTGCGGATGCGGACCCAGTCGTTGTCGAGGGGCTCGAAGCACCAGTGCTGGTTGGGCTGGTTGTGCTCGTTGTACAGCCAGGCCTGGCCGGTGGAGTAGTTGAAGTCCATGACCATGGCCTGGCCGCCGACGTGCTTGCCGGTGGTGAGCTGGGTCTCCAGGAGGAAGCTGCCGTTCTCCTTGGCCCAGAAGGTCCAGCCCTGGGCGGTGGTGCCGTTGGAGCCCCAGGACTGGACGGCGGTGCCGGCGGCGGTCTGGCTGGAACGGACGTCGGCGACGGTTCCGTTGGCGGACTTGATCGTCCAGGTCTGGCCGTGCTGCGGGAGCGTGGGCATGGTGGCGCCTCTCGTCTGTGGTGTCGCCCCGGGCCGCAACCGCTGCGGCCCGGGGCCTGACGGGAGAGACGTTCCTGCACGGCGGTAGACGGCCGGTCAACACGCGTGGCCGGTGCCGCCGTTGATGCCGTGTCTACCGCGCCAGAAGGGCCCTGACCTGCGCCGATTCCTCGGTGAGCCCCAGCCGCTCGTACACCTCCAGGGAGTCCGTCAGACAGGCCCGGGCCTGGCTCGGGCGGCCGAGGCCGGTGAGCGCGGTGCCGAGGGTGCGCAGCAGGGCGCCCTCCAGGGCGGGGCTGGTGCGCCGGGCGAGCGGGAGGACCGCCTCGGCCGCGTCGACGGCGAGCAGCCAGCGGCCGGCCTCGGCGTGGACGCGGGCGGCGAGGTCGCCGGACGCGGCGGCGAAGACGGTGACCTGGAGGGCGGTGAACTCGTCGCGGGCGCCGACGGCGTGGTCGAGCGCCGCCTCCGGGTCGCCGCACAGCCGCAGCACCCGGGCGAGGTAGTAGCGGCCGATCGCGGCGGAGACCGGCCCCGAGTCGCGCATCAGGCGGGCGCTGCGCTCGGCGGCCTCCCGGGCCTCGTCGAGCCGGCCGGTCTGGGCGCAGCTGAAGGCGAACTCGCCGAGCGCGCTGCCCTCGGAGCGTCCGGCCCCCAGGCGGTGGAACAGCCCGGCGGCCCGGCCGGCGTGTTCGGCGGCCTCGGCGTAGCGGCCGTGCACGCGGGCGTTGCCGCCGAGGGTGAGCAGGGCCTTGGCGAGCACCCGGTCGGTGCCGGTGGTGGTGCAGACCTCGACGGCCCGGCGGATCTCCTCCACGGACTCGGCGTAGCGGTTGACGTGCCAGAGCATGCTGCCGCGCACGTACCGGGCGAGGGCGAGCGGGCCGTGGTCGCCGCGTGCCTCGGCCTCGCCGGCCAGGCGTTCGGCGAGGTCGGCGATGACGGTGGTCTGGGTGCGTTCGGCGAGCACCGCGCCCATCCGGTCGGCGAGTTCGACGGCGCGGTCGAGCGGCAGGGCCGGGTCGGCGCAGCTCAGGGCGATGACGGCGGCGTGCACCTCGGCCTGCTCGCGCATCCAGCGCACGGCCTCCGTGCCGTCGGCGACGGGCCGGCCGGGGTGGGGCACCGGCACGTCGAGCAGGCTGAGTTCGACCGGGTCGGGCTTGCGGGCGGCGACGTCGGCGTTGCGGGCGGTGGCGAGGCAGAAGTCGAGCAGCCGTCCGGTGGCCGCGGTGCGTTCGGCGGGGCCGTCCTCGGCGGCGAGCCGGCCGCGGGCGTAGGCGCGGACCAGGTCGTGGTAGCCGTACCGGCCGAAGCGGGGGGACTGCAGGAGGTTGAGGTCGACGAGGGTTTCGAGGAGTTCGTCGGTCTCGGCCTCGGTGCGGTCGAGCAGGACGGCGGCGCAGGGCAGCGGGATGTCGGGGGCGTCGGGCAGGGCGAGCAGCCGGAAGGCGCGGGCCAGTTCGACGTCGAGGCGGTGGTAGGAGAGCGCGAAGCTGGCCTCCACCGTCCGTTCGCCGTCGCTGAGTTCGGCCAGCCGGTGCTCCCGGCGCAGGCCCTCGGCGAGGGTGGCCAGGGTGAGCGCGGGGTCGGCGGCGAGCCGGGAGGCGACGATGCGGACGGCGAGCGGCAGCAGCCCGCAGGCCCGGACGACCTCCTCGGCGGCCCCGGGCTCGGCGGCGACGCGGTCGGCGCCGACGATCCGGGTGAGCAGTTCCAGCGCCTGCCCGGGCGGCAGGGTGTCCAGGCGCAGCTGGTGGGCTCCGGCGAGGCCGGTCAGCCGGTGGCGGCTGGTGACGAGGACGGCGCAGCCGGGCGAGCCGGGCAGCAGGGGTTCGACGTGGCCGGGGGTGGCCGCGTTGTCGAGGACGACCAGGACGCGCCGCCCGGCCAGGGCCGAGCGGTAGAGCGCGCTGCGCTCCCCGGTGTCCGGGGGGATCTCGCCGGGGGCGACGCCGAGGTCCCGCAGGAAGCCGGCGAGCACCGTGCCGGGGTCGGGCGGGGTGCGGTCGGCGCCGCGCAGGTCGGCGAAGAGCTGCCCGTCGGGGAAGCGGTCGCGGGTCCGGCGGGCCACGTGCACGGCGAGGGTGGTCTTGCCGACGCCGCCCATGCCGTCCAGGGCGGAGACCACGACGGCCCGTCCGCCGGCGCCGGCGAGGCGGTCGGTGAGGGCCTCGACCTCCTCGGTGCGGCCGGTGAAGTCGGGCAGGCCGGACGGCAGCTGGTCGGGCGCCCGCCAGGTGTCGGCGGCGTCGGCGGCGGGCCCGGCCTGGGCGGCACCGGCGGGCAGCAGGGCGGCGTCCTCGCGCAGGATCCGCAGCTGGAGCTCGGCGGGGGCGTCCTCGCCGGGCGGGAGCGAGGCGCGGGCGTCCTCGTACACGGCGAGCGCCTCGGCCTTGCGCCCGGCCTGGTAGAGGGCGCGCATCAGGACGGTGGTGAGCCGGGGGCGGCCGGGGTGCTCCAGGGCGAGGGCGGCGATCGCCGCGGTGAGGTCGGTGCGGTCGCCGAGGTCGGCGTCCAGCTCCAGTTCCGTCTCCTTGGCCGAGACCCGCTGTTCGGTGAGGCGGGTGCGGACGGCCTCGGCGTGCGGCCCGGGCAGTCCGGCCAGCGCCTCGCCGACCCAGAGCCGGTGGGCGCGGCGCAGCACCTCCCGCACCTCCCGCGGTGGGGCGCCCGCCTCGCGCAGCCGCTCGGCCTCGGCCACCAGGGCCTCCCAGGCGGCGGCGTCCACCTCGCTGCCGGGCGCCCTGAACGCGTAGCCGTCGCCGACGCGCACCAGCGGCATCCGGTCCGGGTCGTCCCCGGCGTACGGACGGAACGCGGTGCGCAGCCGGGAGACGGCGAGCTGGACGGCCTTGCGCGGGTCGGCCGGCGCGGCCCCGCCCCACACCCCCTCGACCAGCACCGGGACCGACACCGTGCGCCCGGCGGCGGCCAGCAGCACGGCGAGCACGGCCCGCTGCTGCGGCCGGCCCAACTCCAGTTCCAGCTCCCCGTACCAGGCCCGCAGCGGTCCCAGCAGTCCGAACCGCAGCCCGGAACCCCCCATGTCACCCATCTACCCGTCCCCGAAAGTCGTCCTGCGCCGGGATCCCGCCAGTTCCGTCCGGACGGTGGGCCCCCATACCCCGGCGGCCTATGCTCTGTCACAGATTGTGCACCGGATCGTGCACAGGTTGTGCACCGGATCGAGGGCTTCGAGGGGTGGGCCGTGGGGCTCGTTTTCAGCCTGCTGGGGCCGCTGCGGGCCCGGCACGACGGTCGTGAGCTCGACCTCGGCCGACCGCAGCAGCGGGCCGTGCTCGCGGCCCTGCTGGTCCCGCCGGGGCAGCTGGTGTCCACGGATCGGCTGGTCGAGGACCTGTGGGGGGCGGACGAAACCCGCTGGCCGAAGGATCCGGTCGGGCAGATCGGCACCCACGTCCACCGTCTGCGGCGGGCCCTGGGCGAGCCCGGGCTGCTGGTCGGAGCGGCGGGCGGCTACCGGCTGGAGGCGCCGCGCACGGCGGTGGACCTCTTCCGTTACGAGGCCGAGGTGGCGGAGGCCGTCGCGCTGCGTCACCAGGATCCGCTGCGGGCGCGCGAGTCGCTGGCGCGGGCGCTGGGCGCCTGGGAGGGGCACCGGGCGCTGGACGGGGTGCCCGGGGCGTTCGCCGAGCGGGTCCGGGAACGGCTGGCGGCCGGGCGGTTCGCGGCGGTGAAGACCCTGCTCGACCTGGACCTGTCGCTCGGCCGGCACGCCGAGGCGCTGGAGCCGCTGGCCGGGCTGGCGGCCTCGCACCCCCAGGACGAGGAGGTGCACCGGCTGCACCTGCTGGCGCTGCACCGCTGCGGCCGGACGGCGGAGGCGCTGGCGGGGTACGAGGCGCTGCGTGAGCGGCTGGACGGGGAGCTCGGTCTCGAACCCGCCCCGGCGCTGGTCGAACTGGCCGGGCAGATCCGGCGCGGCGAGGCCCCGGTGCTGCTGCGGCGGCTGCCGAGGCCGAGCCAGCTGCCGCCGGACATCCCGGACCTGGTCGGGCGGGCGGCGCAGGTGCGGGAGGCGGAGCGGGTGCTGCGGGCGGCCGGGGCGCCGGTCCTGGGGCTGTCCGGTTCGGCGGGCTGCGGCGCGTCGGCGCTGGCGGTGCACGTGGCGCACACCGTCCAGGACGCCTTCCCGGACGGCCGGCTGTACGCGGGCGGCGGCGGGGCCGGTGTGGTGCTCGCCGGCTTCCTGCGGGCGCTGGGGGACCGGCCGGCGGCGGGCGCGGACGTCGAGGAGCTCGGCGCGCGCTACCGCGGGCTGCTCGCCGGGCGCCGGGTGCTGGTCCTGCTGGACGGGGTGGCCGAGCCGGGCGTGCTGCTGCCGGCGGTGCCCGGCTGCGCGGCGGTGGTGGCCGGCGCCGAACCGGGCACCCTGCCCGACGGCGCCGTACGGCTCGCGGTGGGACCGCTGGAGCCGCACGACGCCTATGAACTGCTGGCCCGGATCGCCGGCGCGGACCGGGTCCGACGGGAGCCGGAGGCGGTGGCCGAGGTGGCCGCGCTCTGCGGCCACCTGCCGGTCCTGCTGCGCACGGCGGCGGAGCGGCTCGCCTCCCGGCCGCAGTGGTCGGTGGCCGACCTGGTGCGGTGGCTCGCCCTGCGGGCCGACGGGCCGGGGCGGGCCCAGTAACGCCGGCTCTCCCGGCGACCCCGGCCTTCTCGGTGACCGGGGCCGGTTCAGTAGAGGTCGGAGGAGAAGAGGACTGCGCCGGGGACGGGGCCGGGGTTGGAGGAGTGGGGGATGCGCGGGATGTCGTTGCCGCCCCAGTAGACGCCGGAGGTGCCGCTGGCGGTGACGGTCAGCTTGGCGTGCGGGTGGCCGTAGGTGCCGGACGACCAGCAGGCGGCGCCGTTGGCGGAGTAGACGACGAAGTTGCCGTCGACCTGCATGACGGCCTTGTAGCCGCAGCCGACGGTGCCGCTGGCCATCTTGACCTGGGTCCCGTACTGGTAGACGACGAAGTTGCCGTCGGGCTGCATGATCATCCGGGTGGAGCCGGACTCGATGTACCAGCCCTGGTAGAGCGGCTCGTCGTCCCAGATGGAGACGTGGTCGACGGCCCGCTCGATCGCGGCCTCCGCGGTACCGGTCGACGCCACGGTCCCGGCCAGGGCGAGCGCGGTGGTGGCGGTGGCCAGGGCGATCTGCCGGAGGGTCTTCGTCGTCTTCATGTACCCGTGCCTCGTGGTTCTCTCGTGCGTTCGCGCCCGCCAGGTCCTCGGGGCGCGGTGTGGCACGACCTTGGCGGAAGGCGGTAGACAAACGATGAACGCCGCCGTTTAACGGGGTCCGGGGCCCGGGCCGGCGGGCCGGGGCCCACGGCGGGACCAGGGGCATTTGGCTTGGGCCCGGAGTGGGAGTAGTGTCTCCTAGTCGCCTGACAGGGAGCACCGGACACGCAGCCGCGCGGACGGTCCCGGGGTGGCCAATCCTCTGAAACACCCACTTCCCGGTTCGGGCCGGGTCGCTTCGTCGTTTTCGCGTCGCGGCCTGGTGCGCATTCGGTGTGCATGTTTATTGGGTTGCGGTCGGATTCGCTTTTCGGAGCGGGGATCGGCTAGAGTTTGAAACGTCGGACAGGGCGTCAAACCCCGGAAGACACCGGCGAGTTGGA
>NZ_JBHUAL010000197.1:0-18229 GCF_042789775.1 Kitasatospora sp. NPDC056800
AGGAAAGGATCTCCTCGGGCGCGGCCCGTTCCGTCTTCCGGTCCCCCGCCCACGGTTCGACGCCCTACGGTTCGAGGCGGTGCGGGCCCCGGAAGAGGAACGTCGCCTCGCGGATCGACGGCAGGCCGAGCGCCAGCATCAGCAGCCGGCCGAGCCCCAGACCGAGCCCGCCGTGCGGCGGGGTGCCGTAGCGGAAGCAGTCGAGGTACCCGGAGAGCGGGCCGGTGTCCATGCCCTTCTCCCGGGCCTGGGCGACGAGGCGGTCGTACCGGTGCTCGCGCTGGGCGCCGGTGGTGATCTCCACGCCCTTCCACAGCAGGTCGAAGGACTCGGTGACGGTCGGGTCGTCCTCCGGCCGCAGGTGGTAGAACGGCCGCACGGCGGCCGGGAAGCGGGTGACGAAGACGAACTCGTGCCCGGTCTGCTCGGCGATCAGGCCGCACAGCGCCCGCTCGCCCTCGGGGTCGAGGTCCTCCTTGACGCCCTCCGGGTCCCAGCCGGTGGCGCGGAGCCGGGCCAGCGCGTCGGCCATCGTGATCCGGGGGAACGGCAGTTCCGGGACGACGACCGGGGTGCCGAAGTGCTCGGCGATCGCCGCGCCGTGGCGCTCGGCCACGGCGGTCAGGACGCGGTGCAGCATCCGCTCCTCGAAGGCCATCACGTCCTCGACCCCGTCGACCCAGGCGATCTCGACGTCGACCCCGGTGAACTCGGTGGCGTGCCGGGAGGTGAAGGACGGCTCGGCACGGAACACCGGCCCGATCTCGAAGACCCGGTCGATGCCGCCCGCGATGGCCATCTGCTTGTAGAACTGCGGGGACTGGGCGAGGTAGGCGGTCCGGCCGAAGTAGCCGACCTCGAACACCTCGGCGCCCGACTCGGAGGCCGTCCCCATGAGCTTCGGCGTGTGCAGCTCGGTGAAGCCCTCCTCGGCCGCCACCTCCCGCATCGCCCGCTCGACGGTCGTCTGGACGTCGAAGACCAGCTGCTGGGAGGGCCGCCGGATGTCGAGGAACCGCCAGTCCAGGCGCTGGTCGATCCCGGTCTTCTCGTCGATCGGCAGCTTCGGCTCGGCCGGCGAGACGACCTCCACGCGGGTCGGGACGATCTCCAGACCACCGAGCTTGACCTGCGGGTCGGCGACCACCCGGCCGGTGATCTTCACGGCGGACTCGACCGTCACGCCCTCGAAGGCGGCCTCGATGACGTCGTCCTCCCCACCCCGGAGGTGGGTGACCTGCACCAGACCGGTGTGGTCCCGGACCAGGACGAACTGGATGCGCCGCTGGAGTCGGAGCGTGTTCACCCACCCGTAGACGGTGACCGTCTCCTCCAGGTGCGCGGGCAGCTCGGCGACAAGGGTGCGCGTCATGACAGGGAACTCCCCGGGTTTGCGGGCGCGTTGGTCGCGCCACGTCGACGGGCGGTAAACGGCCGCCCTGGGCGCGTTCACCGTAGAGGATCAAGCCCGTGGGAGTCGCGGGGTTTTCCCTCGTGTCCGGGCGGACGGCGGCCGGTGTCCGGGCGGACGGCGGCCGGGCGGACGGCGGACAGGGGTCGGCGGCCCCTGCGCGATGCGAGGGGCCGCCGGAACGGTGCGGTAGCCGTCGGCCGACCGCCTCGTACGGGGAGGAGGCGGTGGCCGTCGCGGTGGGGATCGTCAGTGCAGCTGCGACTGCCAGTCGGCGGGGACCCGGCCGGCCGGGCCCGGGGTGGGCTGGGTGACCGGGTGGGCGGTGGGCGGTGCCAGCGGCGGGCCCTCGTAGTACTCGCCGGTGTCCAGGTTCCAGAACCACTCCTCGCCGGGCTCGAAGCTGACCAGGAACGGGTGGCCGGCCTGGCGCGCGTGCTTCGTCGCGTGCTGGGCGGGGGAGGAGTCGCAGCAGCCGATGTGGCCGCAGGCCGCGCAGCGGCGCAGGTGGAACCACCATCCGCCGCCGGCCAGGCACTCCGCGCAGCCGTCGCCGCTGGGCACCGCGGCGGGGTCGATTCCCGGGATCGGCTCGCCGGTCATAGCTGCCTCCTCGGCTGGGCGGTCCGTCCCCACCAGCCTGGCCCGGCCGTGGCGGCGCTGCCAGTCCGGGGCACCTGACCGTCCGCGGCACCTGACCGTCCGGGGCACCTGACCGTCCGGGCGCCGCAACCTTTCGGCCCGCTCACGGCATCAACCTGGTAGGGGGCGGGCCACGGGAGGGGCGCCGCAGACGGGGCGGACCAGGGCGGCCGGGGGCGGGGCGGGGCGGACCGAGTCGGAGGCCGGCCGCCGAATTCCCCCGAATTCATTTGGTACGTATGCGATTCACCCCCCGGGAATCGACCCCGGAGCCTGTTGCAGAGCCGTGACAGCCGCACGCGAAAAACCGTTCGACCGGAGACTTCCAAGGGTTAGCATTCCGGAATGGAATCGAACCTCCCCCCGATATGGAGTTCCTCCGAGAACGCGGACCTCCAGCCGTCCCGCAAGGCCCCGCTCCGGCTGGCCCGCCTCGGTGCGACCTTCCTGGGGGTGAGCGTCGTGTCCGGTGTGCTGCTGGCAGGCCTCGTCCTACCCGTCGCCGGCGGCATCGGGCTGACGGCCAAGAGCACGGCGGAGGGGTTCGAGGACGTCCCGTCCGACTTCAAGACCCCGCCGCTCACCCAGGCGACGCAGATCTTCGACGCCAAGGGCGGCCTGATCGCCAAGGTCTACGAGCGCGACCGCACCGTCATCACCGCCGAGCAGATGTCGCCGTTCATGCGCCAGGCCCAGGTCGACATCGAGGACGCCCGTTTCTACGAGCACGGCGCCGTCGACCTCAAGGGCGTCCTCCGCGCGATCAGCAAGAACGCGGAGAGCGGCACCGCCTCCCAGGGCGCCTCCACGCTGACCCAGCAGTACGTCAAGAACGTCAACGTCGAGCAGGCCGGCGACGACCGGGACGCCGTCCTGGAGGCCCAGCGCAAGACCCTGGGCCGCAAGATCCAGGAGCTCAAGGTCGCGATCAAGCTGGAGGAGGAGGTGCCGAAGGAGCAGATCCTCACCAACTACCTCAACATCACGTACTACGGGAACGGCGCCTACGGGGTGGAGGCCGCCTCCCAGCGCTACTTCAGCAAGAGCAACAAGGACCTCACCGTCGCCGAGGCGGCGACGCTCGCCGGGCTGGTGCAGAACCCGTCGCAGTACGACCCGAAGCTGCACCCGCAGGCCGCGCAGAACCGCCGCGACACCGTCATCGACAAGATGCTGGAGAACAAGCACATCACCGCCGAGCAGGCGAAGGAGGCGAAGGCCGCCCCGCTCGGCCTGAACTACAAGGCGCCGCAGAACGGCTGCATCACCGCCCAGGCCGGCATGGGCTTCTTCTGCGACTACGTGCGCCACGTGGTCAAGCAGGACCCGGCCTTCGGCCAGAGCTCCGACGAGCGCAAGAAGTTCTGGAACCAGGGCGGCCTGAACATCTACACCACGCTGGACCCGGAGAAGCAGGCCGCCGCCCAGAACGCGGTGAGCAGCAACGTCCGGGTCACGGACAGCGTCTCCGCCGCCGCCTCCATGGTCGAACCCGGCACCGGCAAGATCCTCGCCATGGCCCAGACCCGCCCGTACGGCCTGGACACCAACCAGAACCAGACCGTCGTCAACCTCAACGTCGACGCGGCGATGGGCGGCGGCAACGGCTTCCAGCCCGGCTCCACCTTCAAGCCGGTCGTCGCGGCCGCGGCCCTGGAGGCGGGCCTGCCGGCGACCCAGGAGTACTCGTCCCCGAACAAGCTCGAGTACCCGACGATGAAGACCTGCGAGGGCACCTGGAAGAACGAGGCGAGGCCCAGGACGGTGGTGCCCAACGAGTCCGCGAACGAGAAGGGCCCGTACCAGCTGAAGATGGCGATGGCCCTCTCGGTCAACACCTACTTCATCCAGATGGAGCAGGAGATCGGCCTCTGCGCGGTCAAGCAGATGGCCAACAAGCTCGGCATCACCACCAAGGCCAGCGGCAAGCCCCTGGAGGAGGTCCCCGCGATGGCCCTGGGCGTCGAGGAGATGAGCCCGCTGACCATGGCCAACGTCTACGCGACCTTCGCCGCCCAGGGCACCCACTGCGCCCCCGTCGCCATCAACCGGATCACCACCGTGGAGGGCAAGGACGTCCCCGTCCCGTCCTCCCAGTGCGAGAAGGCGTTCTCCGACTCGACGGCACGGGCGCTGAACACCGTCCTGAACGGCGTCACCGAGAACAACGGCACCGGCGCGGCGCTCAGCCTGGACGACAACCGGCAGATCGCCGGCAAGACCGGCACCTCGGACCGCAAGCGGGCCGCCTGGTTCAACGGCTACACCCCGCAGCTCGCCACCGCCGTCTGGATCGGCGGCCCCCAGGGCGGCGTCGAGATGCGCAACATCACCATCAACGGGAAGTACCGGGCCGAGGTGTTCGGCGCCGACGGCCCCGGCCCGATCTGGCGGGACGCCATGAACCAGGCCCTGCGCGGCACCCCCAAGCAGTCCCTGCCGATGGCCGACATCCCCGACCCGGCCCCCCGGACCGACCCGAACAAGACCCCGTCCGGCACCGGCACCGGCGCCCCCGGGGGCCAGGCGACCGCCCCGGCGGGCCCGGCGACCAACCCCGAGAACGACCAGCAGCCCTGACGCCGCGTTCCCCGCGCGTCGCCCCGTCGAGCACCGGCTCGGCGGGGCGATGTCGTTCTCTCCCCCCCCTGTACGGTGCCGGAAATTGAGCGGTGTGACCTTCTTGTCATGGCTATGGTGGCCCGATGGCATCGATCAAGCAGTTCCAGGTCACCTTCGACTGCGCGGAGCCCGAGCGCGTCGGCCGCTTCTGGTGCGAGGCCCTGGGGTACGTCCCGCCGTCCACGCCGGAGGGGTTCGACACCTGGGACGACTACCAGCGCTCGCTGCCGCCCGAGAAGCGGGGCTCGTGGTTCGCCGCCAGTGACCCCACGGGTGCGGGCCCGCGCATGTACTTCCAGCGCGTCCCCGAAGGCAAGGTCGTCAAGAACCGGGTGCACCTCGACGTACGGGCCGGCACCGGCCTGGTCGGCGCGGAGCGCGTGGCTGCCCTGGAGGCCGAGTGCGCCCGACTGGTAGCCCTCGGCGCGACCCGCGTCCAGCTGCTGGTCGCCGACGAGGAGAACGAGTCGTGCCTCTCGATGCAGGACGTCGAGGGCAACGAGTTCTGCCTCGACTGAGCACCGCCCGGATTCCACAACTTCCTGTTCGCTCAGAGCACCCAGCGGGTCACGCTGCCGTCCGGTGCCGAGTAGCTCACGAACTGCCCCTCCGGCCCGGCCTCGACCGTGAACCACTCACGGCGGGGGCGGTTCTGGCCTAGCCAGCTCCGGTGGGCGGCTTCGACCGCTCGCCAGAGGTCGCGGGGGCCGCTGCGGGCGACGGTGCCGCCGTGCGCGTGGGCGGTCGAACCGTCCGCGACGTCGCGAAGGACGTGACCGTCCCGGACCACGGTGGGACCGAGGTGGAGGTCGGCCCAGAACGCGAACCCCGGGTCGTCCAGGACGCGAGCGCCGATCTCCGTCCTCCGGCTGTCCGCCTGCGGCTCCGGCACCCCCGGGGCCGCGTCCCTCCCGCCGCGCAACGGCATGAAGGCCGCCGGACGATGCAGGAACCGCCCGACCGCGCGCCCGTCCGACACTTTGGTGAGCCTGGCCACCGCACCGCCCAGCGGAGCGACGATGAGGCCACCCGGCGCGCACTGGTCGAGCCACGCCCGGGGCACGCGACGGACACCACAGGTCGCGATGATCCGGTCGTACGGCGCCCCCGGCGGGTACCCGTCGGCGCCGTCGGCCCGGACCACGACGGGCGCGAAGCCGGCCTCGCCCAACCGGGCACGGGCGGTCGCCACCAGGTGCTCGGTGCGGTCGACGGTCGTGACGTGGGCCGCCCCCGCGAGGTGGCAGAGCAGAGCGGCGTTGTAGCCCGTCCCCGTCCCGACCTCCAACACCCGGTCCCCGGGCCGGACATCCAGCGCGTCCAGCATGTCGGCCATCAGGCTCGGCAGCGTGGAGGAGGAGGTCGCCACCCCACGGACGCCGTCCGGCCCGGCGTCCTCCGCGTGCACGCCGCCCACCTCGGTGACCAGCACCCGGTCCGCGTACACCTCCCGCAGCCACCCCTCACCGGCCGGCCAGGCGCGGTGCACACCCCCTTCCTCCCGGTAGAACACCGGAACGAACGGATGCCGCGGCACATTGAGGAACGCCTCGACCACCCGCGAGGACAGCACCACGCTCACCCGCTCGATCTCCGAGGCCAACGCGACCCGCGCCCGCAGGAGTTGGTCTTCGTTATAGAGGAGGGTCGTCATACCTGCTGGACCCCTTCCAAGTAGTCGCAGATGGCAGCGGTGATGGGCAGACCGGTCGCCTGCTCGATGAACCCGTACTGCCCGTTGGGGTTCACCTCAAGGAACGTCCAGTCGCCCGAGGGCGACACGACGAAGTCGAAGGCGCCGTAGGGCAGTTCCAGCCTGTCCAGCATGCGACGGACAGCACTCGCCACCGCTGCGGGAGGGTCGCAGGCCTGGTAGGTCAGGCTGTCGTAGTCGCTTCGCCAATCGACCTCCGCTGCCGCCGAGTTCGCGTGGATCTCGGCGGCGAACAGCCGCCCGTCGACGGCGGTGAGCCGCACTTCGTGGGCCTTGGGCACCCATTCCTGGAACAGGTGCGCCGTGGTACGGATCGACGGATCACCGGTGTCGGCCGTGCTCAGCACGCTCGCGTACACGGCGACCGACTGACCTCCGACCGTCCCGCGGATCGGCGTGAAGGGTTTGTAGACCACCGGAGCCCCGATGCCGTCCGCGAACTCCCGTGCGGCTTCCGGTCTGTTGGTGATCAACGTGCGCGGGACCCGAAGCCCCGACTCGGCCGCCACCCAAAGCTGGAACGGCTTGTACTCGGCATCGGCCGCGCGGCCCGACGGCGGCAGCCAGCGCCAGGGCAGCGCGGACAGCAGGCCGCCGAACCCTCGCCGCGCCTCGGCGGAGGCCACGCTGCGGGCCTCCGCCGACATCTCGGCGGGGAACTCCGGTGCGGTCGGGCGACGGTAGTAGACCGACCGCACAGCCGAGAGGTCGAGTGTCCGCCGCCCGGTCGCCAGCGTCCCGGCCCAGCCGGACGCCCCGTCGAGGCCGGCCGCCAGGGCCAGCCTCGACGGGAACCACGCCGTGTCCGCCCGGAAGACGGGAGTTCCGCGCCGGTTCAGTTCCTCGATCACGAGGTCGGCGGTGGGATCGAAGGTCCCCGTCAGCACGAGGACGGCATCGGCGGTCGGCATCTCAGTCGTTGCTGCTTCCCGGGTCGTCCGGCGCGTCCATCTGCCCGGACGGCTGCGTCGGGCCGTAGGTCTTGGGCGGGGTGCTGGTCATGTAGACGCCGGGCGGGAGGCCCTCGTAGGTGCAGGTCTGCGTCTCGTCGTCGTAGCCGATGTCGGCGGGCAGGATCCCCCCGGCCCCGGTGACCGGGACGAGGAACCGGAAGGCGAACGGGCTCCCGGGCCCGCCCTCGCCGTCCAGCCCGGGCATGGGCGTCGCACCGGCGACGCCCATCGGCAGCCGGGACTCGGCGCGGTCGAAGACCGGCACGCCTCCCGGCCGGCTCAGAACGGTGGTGGACATGTGTGTACCTCCGCGTCGTCGCACTCATCGAATCGCCGACCACAGACGGCCTGCGATGCCTGACGAGAGGCAACGCTAGGCCCTTGAATTCCGCACATCCATGCCTATTCGAGTTCCCGCATAAAGTCCCCAGGCCATGACTAACGAGAGCGCCGGAACTCCTCTGACCACTGTTCGAGAAGCCCTCGGGCATCGTCTCCGGTGTGCGATTCCCCGTGAAAGAAATCAAACAGCAGCCGATAGTGATCGATATCCTTGGGATCACGCAGGACAAACCGCCCGGTGAACAGCTCGATCGTCACGAGCTTCGCGCCGTAGACCGTGAAGGTGTGAAACGGAACGTCGGCCACCTGGGCCGACAGTGGGATGATGCCAAGGTTGACGTTCGGGAGGCGGGACACGGAGGCGATCCGATCCAACTGGACGGCCATGACCGACGGAGCGCACAGTTTCCAGCGGACAGCCGATTCGGTCAGCAGGAAGTCGAATCGCTTGTCCTCGTCGTACAGGACGGCCTGGCGTTCGATCTTCAGAGCGATGGTCTGGGACACATCGCCGTCGACGGGGTCGATCGGAGGGCTCATGGCCGTACGCATGTACTCCGGCGTCTGAAGCAGGCCGGACGGCATCGCGGGCAAGAAGTAGCGGATGTGCCGGGCACCGTTTTCGAGAGACGCCAGTTCGCGCTGCCGCACATGCAGGCCACGGCGGACGGATGCGCGGACATCCTCGAATTCGGCGTTGGCCACGCTCGCCAGGTCGAGCAGTTCCTGGGCCAGGTCGTCGTCTATGCCCAACGCGGCGATGATCTGCTGGACATCGACGACCGTGGGCAGAGCCTTTCCAGTCTCAATGCGGGAGATCTTGCTCTGGCTCATCCCGTACCGCACGGCCAGACGCTCGCCGGAAAGGCCGGAGGCACGGCGAAGGTCCTTGAGCGCCGCTGCAAGGTTTCGACGTTGCTCTCCGGCCCTACCGGGATCGAGGGTCAAGCTGCGCCGTACTCCGTGAAAGGGACCGAGAGGGACAGGGCGAGATCACGCCAGCGCCGGTACTGCTCCAGGTCCGGGTCCTCCAGGAGATCCCGGCCGAGCTGCGTGCCGTCGGAGCGGTACTTCATGTCGACCACCTTCGCGCTGTCGAACATCCAGAAGTCCTGCTCCGGAAGCCCGGGATTCTCCCGTCCGGTGAGGTCCAGGATCCGAATGTCCTCGCCGGCCTCGACGTTGTACGCGTATGCCGCGAACTCGAAGCGCAGGTAGTCGGACAGCGGTCTGGTCAGGACGTGGACCCGCCCGATCCACCGCCCGGTCGCGCGGTAGTTCCGCACCCGGACGAGCCACGGGTCATCCGCTGGAATGTGCAACTCACCGGTGGCCAGGAATTCCTGGAACTCCTCGTCCTCGCCGGGCATCGCATAGGAACTCCGGGTCTCCAGCCGGAACGCCTCACGCTCGAACGAGTCGAAGAACGGGCGCCAGGATTCACCATCCAAGAGCACGGAACGCCTCCTTCAACACGGCCTCGGGGATCTCCACCACGGCCTCCCCCTCGGGCGTACGCCGCTCCACGGTGTATCCCTGGACGGCGATGGTGCCCCGGTCGGTGGTGAAGATCGTCGGGCAGTCGTCGTTGCGGCAGTTCGGGTCGCCGCCCGCGATCCGGGTGAGCTCCATGTTCCCCTCCACATGCTGTGCGGGTTGGTGACCAGAACCCTAAGGATCCTGCGAGGAGGCGGACAAGGATCATTCACGTTCCCGCATAGACACAGCGCCGAATGGTCAGCGCTCACTCGCCGTGGCGTGCCCACCAGTTGGCGAACGGCTCGGCGTGGGCGAGCGCGATGTCGCGACAGGCCTTGAAATCCGGCAGACGCTCGCTCGCGGCGAAGTCCGTGCCGAGGTACTTCCCGTGGTCGTCGTAGCCCATCGCCCCGACGGCCTGGTTGTCGAACATCCAGAAGTCGGGCGCGTCCGGGAGCGGGTTCTCCCGGTCGGTGGTGTCGAGGATGAAGAACTCCTCGCCGACCTCGGCGTTCCGCTGGTAGCCCCAGCCGAGTTCGAACCTGAGGTACGGCGTGAGCGGTCGGGCGAGGATGTGCACCCGGTACATGCGCTTCCCGGCCTGGACGGCATCGTCGACGGTCGTGACCCACTCCGCGGCACGGAAAGCATCCGGCTGAGACTCACCGGCGAGGAAGGCCTGGTAGGCCGCCACGCCACCGGACTGGCTGTAGTCGTCCAGCGTCTCCAGCCGGAACGCTTCGACTTCGAACGTGTCGAGCCAGTCGCCGAGTGTCGTGCGCGGTGCTGCCATGGGCTGCCCTTCTCAAGAGGCCGGAGATCCCCGCCACAGCAGATGCTCCAAGTGGTGCTGATGATGCGTCAAGGATGCAGGTATTCGAGGGCGTGAATACACCCGCAGCACAGGAATGTCGGCCGGCGGCTCCTTGCGGGGAGCGAGGAGCCGCCGGGTAGGGCTACCGGCGCAGGAAGTCGGAACCGCCGACTTCCAGCGCCGAGTGGGGGGGGGGGGGGGGGGCGGGGTGGGGGCGCGGGGGCGCCGGGGGGGTGGCCCCCCCCGCCCCCGGGGGGCCGGCCGCCCTCCGCCGCCCCCGCGCGGGGGGTGGGGGAGGGGGTGGGGGTTCAGTCGGTGTTGGGGAAGGCGGCGCGCAGGGCGGGGGTGCGGGTGAGGACGGCGACGGCGAGGAGGGCGAGGGCGGAGAGGCCCTGGAGGACGGCGTACCAGGGCGGGCAGAGGCCGGGGATGAGGTCCACGGCGATGATGGCGATCGGCATCACGGTGGAGAGGGTGCGGACGCGGTCGAAGGCCTTGGCGGAGCCGTCGGCGGCGCAGGTGGCCAGCCGGTGGAGGTACGGGGCGACGGCGAGGAAGATGACGCCGCGGATCCACATGAACGGGGTCGTCGGGTGGCCGATGGACGCCATCACGGCGACCGTGCCGAGGACGATGGCGCCGGCTAGGCCGAAGAGCGTGATGCACTTCTTCACCGTGGTGAAGGTGGACTGGTGGGCCGTGGGCGCCATGGTTCTTTCCCCTCCGTGTCGTTGTGGGAATGACGCTACGGAGCGGACGGGCGGCCGAGTATGGGTCCAGCCCCACAAGGGGGTGGGTCCAGCCCCACTCATGAAGCGGGCAGTGGACCCGGGTTGGTGATGACTCCGGTCCAGCAGCCGTCTTGGTCGGCCTCCTGCCAGGTGACCTCGAGTGTGCGGTGGGTGAGCTCCTCGGCCTTGCGGTGCATGGCCGTCTGCGCGATCACGGGCTCGCAGGAGGGCGCGGGTTCGTCGAGTCCCCCGTCGGCGATGCCGCCCGGTCCGGTGAAGTAGACGGCGTACCGCCACCGGTTCGGGGTCCGGTACAGGACGAGCGTCGCCGGAGTGCCAAGTCTGCGCCAGTACGGCTCCCGCTTTCCCATGCCGGAACCGTAGCGGCACCGGCAGGAGGGGCCGCCAGGGCGGAGGCGGTGCGTAGGAAGTCGGGCCGGCCGACTTCCTACGCAGGGTCTTATCGGGTTCTTGCCGGGAACCGGCAGGGGACCGGGTGGGATCTTGCGGGGTCCGGGCGGCGCGGGGCGGGGGCTGGTCTGAATAGTGTGATCGTCAGTGGATGTGAGCGAACGTCCGTGATGTGGGGGGTGGGGGCATGACTCCACTGGGCCTGAGCGCGGCCACCTGGTGGTGGATCGTCGCGCTGACGACGGTGCTGTTCTGGGCAATGGCGATACCGCCGCAGGTGACCCGGCAGTACCGGATCATGGTG
This sequence comes from Kitasatospora sp. NPDC056800, assembly GCF_042789775.1. Lineage (NCBI taxonomy): Bacteria > Bacillati > Actinomycetota > Actinomycetes > Kitasatosporales > Streptomycetaceae > Kitasatospora > Kitasatospora sp. NPDC056800. Next base: position 11,424 of record NZ_JBHUAL010000197.1, read on the forward strand.
GCCCTGGCGCCGCTGGTCGGAGCGCTCTTCCTGGTCGGGCGCTCCCACATGAACGGGACGACCTCGGCCGGCGCTCTGTCGATGTACGCGCTGGCGATGCTGTCGCTGACGCTGGGAACGGCCGGGCACCTCGGGAGGATGGCGCGCCTGCAACTGGCGGCCGACGAGGCGGGCGACAGGGACGAAGTGCCGCTCACCTGGGGCTTCATGGTGCAGTTCTTCCTGTGCGTGACCGCGGGCTTCGTGGTGTATTTCGTGATCCAGCCGTAGGCACGGGAGAGGGACGGACCGCACCCCGGCCTGGATCGGGGGTCATCCGGTCCGGGACGCCGAACTGGTCGACGGCGGAGTGGAGTTCGCGGTGGCAGGGTCGGGCCCCGACCACTTCTGAAGCACGTCGGCGGCCCCTTGCGGAAGAGCAAGGGGCCGCCGGAACGGTTCGCTAGGCGGTGGTGGTCACCAGGTGGTCGAACTCGCCCGCCTGAGTGCCCTGGAGGAACGCGGCGAAGTTGCGGGCGGTGGTGCGGACGATGACGTCGCCCTCGTCGGACTCCCGGAGTTCGATCACACCAGCATCGGCTCGCACCTCAACACAGTCTGCGTTCGAGCCCGAGAAACTGGACTTCTGCCAGGTGGAGTTACGCATATTTACTTTCCATGTCCTTCTTGATGGAGCGAATAAACTCTCGGGACTCCTCCCCCGAGAGAGCAGCCGAACCGATCCGGGCGAGCAGCGACCGAAACCTGGCCGTGTGAGCCGGGGCATCGAAGAGAAGGTTTCCGACACCCGAGTCCGACTGAACCGTGTCGAGTTCCTGAACCGGACCCTCGACGTACGTGAAGTTCTCGTTGGGCAGCGGGATCATGTCGACGTCGAACAGCACGACTCGGATGGAGATGTTGGGCCGCTCTGAGGCCTCGACAAGGGCGCCGAGTTGCTCGGCTTGGACCTTTGCCCCGCCGAACTGCATCCGCAGCGCCGCTTCATGGATGTATGCGGTGTACGGAGTCGCCTCAGAACGGATGATGTGCTGACGCCGCAGGCGGAAGGAGGCTCTCAGGTCGACCTCATGCCCCGGCAGAGGCGGATAGGAGCGAGCGAAGACGGCTGAGGCATAGGTGTTGGTCTGAAGCAGCCCATGGATGAAGGCCATCGTGTAGACCGAGAGCGCCCGTGCGTGAGCCTCGATCTCAGCAACTTCGAGGAAGTCCTGCGAAAGGTTCCCCCGGTACTCCTCCCACCAGCCTCCCTTGTCGCGGTCCGTGATGATGTCCGCGAGCGCGTCGATCAGGGGCTCGTTGACGCACATGCACAACGCCGCGATCGTGCGCAGGCGTTCGACGCTGATGCCGGTCTTGCCGCTCTCCATCTGCGTCACGTGGGCGGGGTTGATGCCCAGTGCGCGGGCGAGCTGGCTGCCGCCGAGGCCGGCCTGTTCCCGCATCCTGCGAAGTTCGGCACCCAACCGCAACTGGCGAAGCGTCGGGTTCGATCGAAGGGCCATGGGTCCAGTCTGCCAGCCCCGTTCGGGGGAACTTCGCGTGGATCGCCACAAATCTGTGGCGCCTCACGCTATCGTCACCCTCAGAACGATCCGATGGATCGTCAGACACGCCTTGGTTCAGGGCAGTAGGCGCCTGCTGCCCTCCGGCCGAAGAGCGGCCACGCCCTGGTCCGGCTCGCGGCTCTCCCCCTCCACACCCATACCTCTCGGAGGTTCCCGTGTGCACCTTGAACACCCCCTCCCTCACCCTCACCCGGCAGGCCCTGCGGAGCGCCCTGACCCGCGCCTCCTGGGACACCGAGACCATCTTCAACGCCGAACTCGCCCTCGGCGAACTCATCGTCAACGCGTGGCGGCACGCCGGTACCGCCTCGCCCGTCGTCTACTTCTCCCTCGACGTCGACACCCTCCGGGTCTGCGTCGCGGACGAGAGCGCCCTGCTCCCCCAGGAGAAGCCCCTGTCCCTGCTCGCCGAGTCCGGCCGGGGCCTCCAGCTCGTCGCCGGGCTCACCCACCGCTGGGGCGTCGACCCCCAGGAGCGTGGCAAGACGGTCTGGTACGAGCTGGACTCCGCCGCGTGACCCGCGAACCGATCGCCCCCGACGACCCCCGGATGCGGAACTTCGCCGCCCCGCACATCACCGGCCTGCTCGGGGAGTTGCACCGTCGGGGCCTCCCGTACGGGCTCCTCTGGGGCTCGGCCTCGGCGGGCGAGACGATCCTCGACGGGCGTCTCCTGGTCGACTTCGGCAACGCGCCCGTGAGCACCCTCGTCAACCTCCTCCACCTGCTGCGGGACCTGGACCGGGAGGCGGCGTGGGAGCGGTGAGCCTCCTCGAACCGCGCTGAACACATGCGAAGGCCCTCGCCCACCGAAGGGGCGAGGGCCTCGCGGCGTCCGTCGGCTCCGGGTCAGCCGCCGGACGGGTTCCTGGGGGCGCCGCCACCGGCACCGCCGCCGAAGCCACCACCACCACCACCGAATCCACCGGCGGCGCCTTCGACCAGCTGGCTGGCGGTGTAGCCACCGTTGGCGTCGGGAGTGCCGACGACCGTCACGCTCTGGCCGGGCTGCAGGTCCCCGACCTTGCCCTCCTTGTTGAGCTGGACCTTCGTCGCGTCGCCGGTGGTGACCTTGATGGTGTTGCCGTTGGTGTCGGTCAGGTAGACGGTGTTGCCGTCGACGGCCTTGACCGTGCCCCGGGCGAAGCCGGCCTGCCCGCCCTGCCCCTGCCCGCCCTGCCCAGCGCCCTGCCCGGCGCCCTGGCCCCCACGGCGGGAGCCGCCCTGCCCCTGCCCGTAGCCACCTCCCTGAGCAGCAGCGGCGGCCGCCGGCCGGGCGGAGGACTTCCCGCCGCCCGTCGGCCCGTTGTTCTGCTGGTACCAGACCCCGCCCGCGAACGCCCCGGTGGCGATCACGCCGCCCGCCAGCACCAGGCTGAGCCAGGGCAGCTTCCGCCTCGGCGGCGCGGCCAGTTCGGCGCTCACGTCCCGCGCGTCCGGCGGGGTGGCGAGGAGGGCGACCTGCTCGGCGGGGGTTCCGGGCCCGACGGTGGCGATCTCTTTGCTCATGACAGTGGAGTCCTACTCGTGCCGGAGGGCGTCGATCGGCCGCAGCGAGGCGGCCCGGTTGGCGGGGTAGCTGCCAAAGAACAGCCCGATGGCGACGGCGATGGCGAAGGCGCCGAGCACCGATTCGGGGATCACCACGGGTTTGATGCCGACGATGCTGAAGTGCGAGCCGGCGATTCCGGCGGCCACGCCCAACCCCGCGCCGATCACCGACAGCAGCGTCGACTCGGTGAGGAACTGCCCGAGGATCACCGCGCGCGGGGCACCGAGCGCCTTGCGGATGCCGATCTCCCTGGTCCGCTCGGTGACCGTCACCAGCATGATGTTGGTGATCCCGATCCCGCCGACCAGCAGCGAGATCGCGGCGACCGCGCCGAGCAGCACGGTGAAGGTCTTCGTCGTGCTCTCCCTCGCGGTGAGCAGGGAGGCCTGGCTGGTGATCCGGAAGTCCGCCTTGGCGGGGTCGGCGATCGCGTGCGTGCCGAGCAGGACGCGGGTGATCTCGGACTGGGCGGCCGTGGTGCTGTCCGCGTTCGCGGCCTGGACCAGGATCTGGTTGACGGAGCCGAAGCCGGTGAAGGCGTTCTGCACCGTCGGGAGCGGGGCGATGACGACGTCGTCCGGGTCGGTGAAGCCGCTGCCGCCCTTGGCCTGGAGCACGCCGACCACGGTGAACGGCGTGCCGCCCAGCACCACCGACTTGCCGACCGGGTTCTCGGTGTCGAACAGCTGCTTGGCCGTCGTCGCGCCGAGCACCGCGACCTTGCGCGAGTTGAGCACGTCGTCGTCGGTGAAGTACTCGCCGTGCGCGACCTTCTGGTTGGCGGTCTCGAAGTACGACGGGTAGGTGCCGACGATCGAACCGGGGCTGTACGAGATGTTCCCGTACAGCGCGGTGCCGCTGGTGGTGACCACCGGGGCGACCGACCTGATCGCCCCCGCGTCGGTGTCGCTCGCCAGCGCCTTGGCGTCGGCGACCGTCAGCTTCTTCACCGAGGAGGTGGCCCGGGAGCCGCCGTTGGCCGAACCGGAGCTGACCGTCAGGGAGTTGGTGCCGAGCGAGGTGATCGAGTCCTTCACCGCCACCGACGAGCCGTTGCCGACCGCCAGCAGCAGGATCACCGAGGCCACGCCGATCAGCACGCCGAGCATGGTGAGCGCCGAGCGCACCTTGTTGGCGGCCAGGCCGCCGACCGCGAAGCGGAGCGTCTGCCAGAGGATCACGCCGGCACCTCCGCGCCCGCCGGGCCCGCCGCGAGCTCCGTGTAGGCCGCGTCCAGGAAGGGCGGCGGCCCCTCCACGGGCGCCTGCCGCAGATCGCTCACGATCTGCCCGTCGACCAGTCGCAGCACCCGCTTGGCGTGCCGGGCGACCTCGTCCTCGTGGGTGATCAGCACGACCGTGCGGCCGGTGGCGTTGAGCCCGTCGATCAGGGCCAGCACCTCTTCCGTCGAGCGGCTGTCGAGGTTGCCGGTCGGCTCGTCGGCGAGCAGCATCGCGGGCGCCGTCACCAGCGCCCGCGCCACCGCGACGCGCTGCTGCTGGCCGCCGGAGAGCTCGTTGGGCTTGTGGCCGGCCCGCTCGGCGAGCCCGACCAGCGACAGCGCGGCCATCGCCCGGCGGCGCCGCTCGGCGGTCCGGACGCCCGCGTAGGCGAGCGGCAGCTCGACCTGGGCGAGGGCGGTGGTGCGGGGCACCAGGTTGAAGGACTGGAAGACGAAGCCGATCTTGCGGTTGCGCACCAGTGCGAGCTGCTGCTCGTCCAGGTGGCCGACGTCGGTGCCGTCGAGGAGGTAGCGGCCGGCGGTCGGGACGTCCAGGCAGCCGAGGATGTTCATCAGGGTGGACTTGCCGGAGCCGGAGCTGCCCATCACGGCGACGAAGTCGCCCTGTTCGATGTCCAGGCTGACGCCCCGCGGCGCACCGGTCTCCGGGTCGGAGGGGCCGCGCAGCGCGTGCACGGTGGCGTCGCCGTGCCCGTACGCCTTGGTGAGCCCGCGGATGCGGATCACCGGGACGGGGTGCGCGGGGACGCGCTTGTCGATGACGTGACGCATGCTCACGACTCAGCCCTTGCCGCCGCGACCGGCCCCGGCACCGGCGCCGCCACCACCACCGGAACCGCCCGGGAAGACCCCGCCGCCGGCCCCGCCCCGGTTGCCGCCGAGGCCCGGGAAGGAGGCGTTCGGGAAGCCGTTCCCGCCGCTGGTGGTGGGGAGTTCGACCTTGTCGCCCTCCTTCAGCCCGGAGACCACCTGCACCGTGCTGTCGCCCTCGACCCCGACCCCGACGGTGACCCGCTCGGAGGCGCCGTCCGGCTGTACCAGGGTCGCGGTGCGCGAGGTACCGGTGCCGGACAGCGCGGAGGTGGGCAGCGAGAGCGCGTTGTCGGCCTCGCCGGTGATCACCTGGACGGTGGCGCTGAGGCCGGTGCGCAGCGTGCTGGTGTCGCCGGTGATCTGCAGCGTGGCCGCGTACTGGACGGCGGCGGAGCCGGCCGCGCCGCCGGAGCCGCTGCCGGTGGGCAGCGAACTGACCGACAGGACGGTCGCGTTGAGCTTGGTGTCGGACTGCGCGTTCAGGGTGACGGTGGCCGCCTCGCCCTTCTTCAGCTTGAGCGAGTCGAGCTCGGAGAAGTTCGCGGTGACCTGCATCCCGGTCGGGTTGGTGAGCACGATGAAGCCGCTCGGGGCGGCCGCCGAACCCGTGCCGGTCCCGGTGGACTTGCCGGAGGAGGACGAGGCGGAGGCGCCGGAGCCGGTGGCCCCGACGGTGTCGCCGACCTTGCCGGAGACCGAGGCGACCGTGCCGTCCACCGAGGCGGTCAGGGTGGTGCCGGCCAGCGCCGCCTGGGCGTTGGCCAGGTTGGTCTGCGCGGTGGCGACCTGCTGCTGGGCCTGGGCCACGGCCGCGTCGTCGACCTTGGTGGTGGTGACGGTGGTGGTCTGCGGGGCGGGCGTACTGCTCCCGCCCGCCCCGCGTCCACCGCTGCCGGCCCCGCCGCCGGGGGTGGCGGCGGAGGTGGCGCCCGGCAGCTGCTCGGTGGTCGTGGTGGTGACCCCGGCCTGGGCCTTGGTGAGGTTGGCCTGGGCCGTGGTGAGCGCGGCCTGGGCCGCGTCCACCTGCTGCTGGGCCGCCGTGGTGTCGACGGTGGCGAGCACCTGGCCCTTCTGCACGGCGTCCCCGACCGCGACCTTCACCGTGGTGAGCTTCCCGCCGGTGGTGAAGTCCTGGGCCGCGTCGGTCGGTGAGACCAGGGTGCCGGTTCCGGACACGGTGGCCAGGACGGTGCCCTTGGACACCGTGGCGGTACGGGCCGCGGGCTTCGCGGAAGCCGGGCCGGAGCTGCCGCTGACCGTGGCGTACACCAGGGCGGCGCCGCCCAGCAGGGCCACGCCGAGCGCGGAGTTGACGAGGACGGCGCCTCGCCGCCGTGGGAGCACCTTCATGGCGGACAGCTTCCCGGCGGGCTCTTGCGTCGTGCTGGGCGGCGGCTGGGAGAAGCCTGACCGGCCGGATCCGGGCATTGCGGACAGAACACCCGTCCCGTGCGGGCGCCTTGGCCGTCCCGTGGGCGGCCGTTGGGCCAACTCCCAGCGGGCTCCCAGCGATCTCCAGCCATCCGGGAGGGCGTTCTGAGGACGTTCTCACGGAGGCGCGAGGAGCTGCCGGGAGCTCCGGGGAGGCGCGCGGCGCCACGGGGGCACCCGCGCGGAAACGCCGCAGGGG
>NZ_JBHUAL010000198.1:0-18215 GCF_042789775.1 Kitasatospora sp. NPDC056800
GTGCGTCCGGCGATGGGGGAGCCGATGGGGATGTCGTGGCCGGCGCCGAGGCGGGTGAGGAGGGCGGCGAGGGCGGCCTGGAGGACCATGAAGAGCGAGGCGCCGTTGTCGCGGGCGAGGTGGGCGAGGCGGTCGTGGGTGTCGGGGTGGACGCGGAAGGGGACGGTGCCGCCGCGGTGGGTGGCGATCTTGGGGCGGGGGCGGTCGAAGGGCAGGGCGAGTTCCTCGGGGAGGTCGGCGAGGTTCTCCGTCCAGTACGCCAACTGCTGTGCGGCCAGGGAGGTTTGGTCGTGGTCGTCGCCGAGGAGGTCCTGCTGCCAGAGGGTGTAGTCCGCGTACTGCACCGGCAGCGGTTCCCACGCGGGGGCCGCACCGCGTGCCCGCGCCGCGTACGCCCGCGAGAGGTCCCGGGTGAGCGGTGCGGCGGACCAGCCGTCCCAGGCGATGTGGTGGACGATCAGCAGCAACAGGTGCTCCGCCGGACCGGTGCGCAACAGGGCGGCCCGCAGCGGGAGTTCGGTCGACAGGTCGAAGCCGCAGGCGGCCTCCGCCGGGGCCTCGGAGACCTCCCGGACGGTGAGCCCGGTCCAGGCCTCCGTGCCCAGGACCTCCTGGCGGGGCTCGCCGTCGGTCTCCGGGAAGACGGTGCGCAGCACCTCGTGCCGCTCGACCAGGTCGGCCAGCGCCGCGTCCAGCGCCGTGACGTCCAGCGCCCCGGAGAGCCGGACCGCGAAGGTCACGTTGTAGGCCGCCGAGCCGGGCTCCAGCCGATTCAGGAACCACAACCGCCGCTGGGCGAAGGAGAGTTGCCCGGAACGGTCGCCCTGGACGGCGGGCTGCAGCGGCGGCCGGACCGCGCCGCCGGCCGCGAGCTCCCGGGCGACGCCGGCCACCGTCCGCTGCTCGAAGAGCGTGCGGATCGGCACCTCGGTGCCCAGGGCGGAGCGGACCCGGCTGATCACCTGGGTGGCCAGCAGGGAGTGGCCGCCGAGGTCGAAGAAGTCGTCGTCGATGCCGACGGCGGTCCGGCCGAGCGCGTCCGCGAAGATCCCGCCGAGGATCTCCTCGACCGGGGTGCGCGGCAGCCGGCCCGCCGGGGCGGGGGCGCTGTCGGGGGCGGGCAGGGCCCGGCGGTCCAGCTTGCCCTGCGGGGTGAGCGGCAGCGCGTCGAGCACGACGACGGCGGCCGGGACCATGTACTCGGGCAGGGCCTCGGCGACCCGCTCCCGCAGCGCGGCCGGGTCCGGTACGGCCGGGGGCCGGGCGACCACGTAGGCCACCAGCCGGTCCTCGCCGTCGTCGGTGCGGACCAGGACGGCGGCCTGCGCCACCTCGGGCCGGCCGGTCAGCACGGACTCGATCTCGCCGAGTTCGATCCGGAAGCCGCGCAGCTGCACCTGGTCGTCGGCCCGTCCGGCGTAGTCGAGTTGGCCGTCGGGGCGCCATCTCGCCAGGTCGCCGGTGCGGTACATCCGCTCGCCGGCGGGGCCGAAGGGGTCGGCGACGAAGCGTTCGGAGGTCAGGCCGGGCCGGTCCAGGTAGCCGCGGGCCAGGTTGCCGCCGACGTAGAGTTCGCCGACCACCCCGGCCGGGACGGGCCGCAGCGCGGAGTCGAGCACGTAGACCCGGTGGGCCCGGGTGGGCCGGCCGATCGGGGGCCGGCCCGAGCCACCGAGCCGTTCGCCACCACTGAGCCGTTCGCCGTCCGGCAGTGCGCCGCCACCCAGCCGCTCGCTCACCGTCGAGGCGAGGACGGCCTCGGTGGGCCCGTAGCCGTTGATCATCTGCAGCTGCCCGGACCAGCGGTCCACCACGTGCGGCGGGCAGGCCTCCCCGGCGACGACCATGGTCAGGTCGGCGGGCAGCCGGGTGCCGTCCGGGAGCGCGGCGGCGACCACCGGCGGCAGCCCGGCGAGGTTCACCCGGTGGCGGTGGATCAGGTCGACCAGCGGCCGGCCGGGGACCCGGCACTCCTCGTCGGCGACCACCAGGGTGCCGCCGCCGAGCAGGGACAGGCTCAGCTCCCAGACCGAGGCGTCGAAGCTGAACGAGGCGAACTTCAGCACCCGGGTGTCCGGGCCTACGCCGAAGCGCTCGACCAGGCTCGCCACCATCGCGGCGAAGCCGGAGTGGTCGACCGTCACGCCCTTGGGCCGGCCGGTCGATCCGGAGGTGTAGATGACGTACGCCGGGTGCCGGGGCAGCAGCGGGGCGGTCCGCTCGGCGTCCTGCGGGGCGTGCGCCGGGAGGCCGGCCAGCTCCGCCAGGGTGGCCGGGTCGTCGAGCAGCACCGTGCGGCAGTCGGCCCCGGCGAGCTGCGGGGCGAGGGCGGCGGTGGTGAGCAGGACGGCGGGCCGGCTGTCGGCCAGCATGAAGGCGATCCGGTCGGCGGGGTACTTGGGGTCGATCGGCAGGTACGCGGCGCCGGTCTTGAGCGCCGCCAGGACGGCGCAGGTCATCTCGACCGGGTCCGGTACGGCCAGCGCGATGATCCGCTCCGGTCCGACGCCGTGGGCGATCAGCAGCCGGGCCAGCCGGTTGGAGCGCTCGTCCAGCTCGCGGTAGGTCGTCTCGCGGTCCTCGAAGACCACGGCCACGGCCTCGGGCGCCCGGGCGACCTGGGCGGCGAACAGCGCGGGGACGACGGTGCGCGGGGCGGCGGCGGCCCGTCCGGCCCAGTCGCCGAGGATCCGGTGGCGCTCCTCGTCGGTGAGCAGGGGCAGCCGGCGGAGCGGGACGTCCGGGGCCGCCAGGACGCTCTCCACCACGTGGGCGAAGCGGTCCAGGATGCGGACGACCTCGTCGCGGTCGTAGCGGTCGGGGCGGAACTGGGCGCTCAGCGTCAGCCGGGTGTCCGGGTAGGCGAGGACCGCGAGGCCGCGCTCGCCGGCCAGCCGGGTGCGGGCGTTGCCCAGCCGCAGCTCGGGCACCAGCGCGTTGAGCCGCCCGACGTCGGCCTGCGGCTGGTTCTGGTAGCTGAACACGGTGTCGAACAGCTCGCCGGCCCCGGCGATCCGCTGCACCTCGGCCAGGCCGAGGTGCCGGTGGTCGAGCAGGGCGGTCTGCTGCTCGTCGATCCGGTGGAGGAGCGCGGCGACGGGCAGGTCCGGGTCGAGCCGCACCCGCACCGGGAGCATGTTCAGGAAGAGTCCGACCAGCGACTCGATGCCCGGAAGCTCCGGCGGCCGCACCGAGTTGACCGCGCCGAACACCACGTCCGGGGCGTCGGTGAGCCGGCCGAGCAGCAGCGCCCAGCAGCCCTGGAGGACGGTGTTGAGGGTGAGGTTCTCCGCGCGGGCCCAGGCGACCAGCCGGGCGGTGAGCTCCTCGGGCAGGGCGAGGTCGACGGCCTCGGGCAGCCCCGGGTCGCCCGGCCGGTCGGCCGTGCCGAGCCGCAGCGGTTCGCCCAGCCCGTCCAGTGCCTGCCGCCAGGCCGCGCGGGCGGCCTCGGTGTCCTGGGCGGCGAGCCAGTCGAAGTACGCCCGGTAGGAGGGCGCCGGGGGCAGGGCGGCCGGGTCGCCGCCGGTGGCGTACAGGGTGAACAGCTCCTGGGCGATCACGCCCATCGACCAGCCGTCCACCAGCAGGTGGTGCAGGGTCCAGAGCAGCCGGACCCGGTCGGGGGCCAGCCGGAGCACGGTGAAGCGCAGCAGCGGGGGCCGGGCCAGGTCGAAGCCGCGGGTCCAGTCCGCGTCGGTCAGCCGTTCGGCCTCGGCCGTCCGCTCCGCCTCGGTGGGGAGCCCGGACAGGTCGACCTCCTCCCAGGGCACCGGCACCGAGGCGGCCACGACCTGCCGGGCGTCCTCGGCGGACCGCTCGGGGAAGTGCACCCGCAGGCCGGCGTGCCGGGCCAGCAGCGCGGCGGCCGCGGTGCGCAGCGCGGCCGGGTCGAAGGGCCCCTCGATGTCGAGGACGGCCTGCATCAGGTAGGAGTTCATGCCCTGTTTGTCGAACTCCGTCTGGAAGATCAGGCCCTTCTGGAGCGGTGACAGCTCCAGCGCCTCGCCGTCCGCCGCCCCGTCCTGCTCGCCGGGGACGGCCTGCTCGGTGTGGGAGGCGTGGGCGGCCAGGGCTTCGAGGGCGCGGAACCAGGCGCGGGCGATGTGCTCGGCGTCGGCGTCGGCCAGTGCCTCCGGGGCCCAGAGCCAGTCGGCGACCAGGTGCGGCCCGTCCGGCCGGTCCTCGGTGACGGGCGTGGCCGCGAGCACGTGCCGCAGCGGCATGCTCGGGTGCACCCCGGTGCCGACGACGGCGTGCCGGGCGTCCGGCAGCCAGTCCCCGGCGCTCTCGTCCCGGTCGGTCCGGAACCGGCCGAGGTAGTTGAAGCCGAGTTCCGGTACGCCGTGCCGGGCCAGGGCGGTGACGGTCTGCGGGTTGAGGTGGCGCAGCAGCCCGTGGCCGAGCCCGTGGTCGGGCAGCCGGCCGAGCTGCTGCCGGACCCGGCGTACGGCCGCGTCGAGCGGCTCCCGCCCGGCGTCGCCCGGGTCCAGCCGTACCGGGAAGACGCTGGTGAACCAGCCGACCGTACGGGAGAGTTCGGCCTCGTCGGTGAACGGCTCGCGGCCGTGGCCCTCCAGTTCGACGGTGACGGCGCCGGCCGGGCGGTCGCGGTGCCGGCGCCAGTCGGCGACGGCGAGCGCGAGGCCGGTCAGCAGCAGGTCGTTGATCTCCCCGCCGTAGACCCGGCGGGCGGCGGCGAGCAGCGTCGCGGTGGTGTCCGCGGGCAGCTCCAGCCGGAGCCGGTGGGCGGAGCCGTACACGTCCCGCTCGGGGTCCAGCGGACGGGAGCCGAGCGGCTCCGCGGCCGCCGACTGCTCGGCCCACAGCGGGAATTCGCGCACCCGCTCGGCGGTGCGGGCCTGCTCGCCGAGCAGCTGCGACCAGCGGCGGTAGGAGGTGCCGACCGGTTCCGGGGCGAGGCCCCGGCAGGCGGCGGCGAGGTCGGCGACCAGGACCCGCCAGGAGACCCCGTCCACGCACAGGTGGTGGGTCAGCCAGACCAGCCGGCCGGGGCGGCCGGGGCCGGCGTCGAGCAGGACGAGCCGGGTCACCGCGCCGTCCTCGGGGGCCAGCCCGGTGCGGGCCGCGGCGATCTGCTCGTCGACGGCGGCGGCCAGCGCGGCCGGGTCGTCGGCGAGCGCCGAGACGTCGACCCGGCGGACGGCGTCGGCGGCCCGGACGGCGCCCCTGGGCAGGGCCTCCAGAGACCACAGACCCGGCGCCACCACGGTCAGCCGCGACCGCAGCGCGGCGTGGTGGTCCAGCAGGACGGCGGTGGCCGCGGTCAGCCGGTCGAGGTCCAGGCCGGCCGGGGTGGTGAGCACCTGGTACTGGCTGTACTCCCTGGTCCGCTCGTCCAGGACGCCGAGGTCCTCGCGCAACTGGTGGGCGATCGGCAGGAGTTCGACCTCGCCGGTGTCGTCCGGCGCGGCGGCCGGGCGGGCCGGGCCGCCCGGTGCGGCGAGCGCCGCGATGGCGGCGGGGGTGTGGTGGGTGCGGATCTGCAGCGGGGTGACGGTCAGTCCGGCCCGGCGGGCGTGGCCGACCGCCAGGATGGCGCTGATGCTGTCCCCGCCCAGCTCGAAGAAGTTGTCGCCGGGGCGGACCTCCGGCACGCCGAGGACCTCGGCGAACGCGGCGCAGACGATCTCCTCGGCCCGGCTGCGCGGAGTGTCCGGCCGGGCCGGGGCCTCGGCGCCGGCCGGTGCCGGGTCGGGCAGCGCCCGGCGGTCGACCTTGCCGTGCGGGGTCAGTGGCAGGGCGTCCAGGAGCAGGACGTTCGGCGGCACCATGTACTCCGGCAGGACGGCGGCCAGGCGCTCGCGGACCCCGGCCGGGTCGAGCACGGCCCCGGCGCGCGGGACGCAGTAGCCGACCAGCCGGGTGCTCCCGCCGGTGCCGCCGACCGCCCGTACCGCCGCGTCGGAGACGTCCGGCAGCGCGCGCAGCGCCGCCTCGATCTCGCCGAGTTCGATCCGGTGGCCGCGTACCTTCACCTGGTTGTCCCGGCGGTCCAGGAAGACCAGCTGCCCGTCCGCGCCGCGCACCACGCGGTCGCCGGTGCGGTACATCCGGCTGCCCGCCGGGCCGTACGGGTCGGGCACGAACGCGGCGGCGGAGCGGGCCGGGTCGGCCAGGTAGCCGCGGCCGACGCCGGCGCCGCCGACGTACAGCTCGCCGGGCGCGCCCTGGGGGACCGGGAGCAGGGCGTCGTCGAGCACGTAGAGCCGGGTGTTGCGGACCGGGCGGCCGATCGGGACGGCGCCGTGTTCCGGCAGCCCGTGGCCGAGGTGCGCGTGGGTGACGTCGTCCGAGCACTCGGTGGGCCCGTACGCGTTGACCAGTCCGACCAGCGGGTAGCGGCTCGTCCAGCGCCGGCACAGGTCGGCGGGCAGTGCCTCGCCGGTCGCCACCAGGTGGCGCAGCGCGGCCAGCACGGGCGCGCCGGCGCCCAGGTCCCAGGCGTCCAGGGCGGCGCGCAGCAGTGAGGGGACGACCTCCAGGACGGTGACGTCCTCGGTGTCGGCGAGGGTGAACAGCAGGTCGGGGTCGGCCGCGGTCTCCCGGCGCACCACCCGGACCCGGCCGCCGACCACCAGCGGCGCGAGCATCTGCCACACCGACACGTCGAAGGTGACCGGGGCGTTCTGCACCACGCTGTCGGCCGCGTCCAGCGCCAGGTCGTCGACCTTCGCCAGCAGGTGGTTGACCATCCCCGCGCGGTGCACCATGGCGCCCTTGGGCGCCCCGGTGGACCCGGAGGTGAAGATCACGTACGCCAGGTCCAGCGGGGTGCCGAGGACCGGCGCGAGGTCGTCGTCGGCGTCCCGCTCCCGCGCGGAGACCTCCAGCAGCCGGACCGGACGGCCGGCGGCGGCCGCCACCCGCTCGGCGAGCGGCCGGTGGGCGGCGTCCGCGACCACGGTGGTGATCCCGTTGTCGGCGAGCAGGGCGACGGTCCTGGCCTCGGGCGCGCCCGGGTCCAGCGGGACGTAGGCCGCGCCGGCGCCGATCACGCCGAGCACCGAGGCGATGAAGTCGGAGCCCGGGGTGACCAGCAGGGCCACCAGGCCGGCGCCGCCGACCCGGCGGGAGAGGGCGCTGGCCCGGCCGACCAGCTCGGCGTACGTGGTCGTGCCGCCGTCCTCGGCGACCGCCACGGCCTCGGGCCGCCGGGCGGCGAGCTCGCGGATCCGGGCCACCGCGCAGTCGAAGCCCGCCGGGCGCTCGGGCCCGCTCGACTCCCGCACCCAGGCGGCGCGGTCCCCGGTGTCCACGGCCAGGCCGCCGACCGGCTGCTCGTCCCCGGCCTCGGCGAAGCGGTCCAGGAACTCCACCAGCCGGGCGAGGTGGCCGTCGATCTCCGCGTCGGTGTAGCGGTCCGGGTTGCCGTTGAGGTGCAGCTCGATGCCGGCCCCGGCGGTCTCGACCACGGTGACCATCAGGTCGTCGATCAGCCCGGTCGACAGGTTGACCACCCGCGCCGTGCACGGGCCGAGGGCCAGTTCGGCCTGCTGCGGCAGCAGGTTGACGAACGGTCCGAAGGGCCGCCGGTCGTCGCTGCGCAGCCCCATGGCGCGGCGGATCGCGCTGACCCGGTGGCGCTGGTGGCGGAGCGCCTGGGCCAGCTCCCGGGAGGTCTGGCGCAGCAGCCCGGCCCTGGTCAGGGCGGGGCGGACGGGCACCCGCAGCGGCAGGTAGTTGGCCAGCATGCCGGGGATCGACCGCTCGTGGGCGGTCGGCCGGGCGGTCACCGGCAGGGTCAGCAGGACGTCCTCGACCCCGGTCATCCGCTGGGTGTACACCGCGACCGCCGCCATCACCGCGGTCGGCCAGGTGACGTCCGCGCGGCTGGCGGCCGCGCGCAGCCGGGCGCTGGTGCCGGCGGACAGGGCGGCGGTGCGGCGCAGGAAGCCCTGCGGCGCGGCCGTCGCGGGCTCCCGCTGGGAGAGGTCGGCGGGCTCGGGCGGCTCGGGGAACCGGCGCTGCCAGAACTCGGCGTCCCGCCGGGCCCGGGAGGAGCCGAGGTAGGCGGCCTCGGCGGCGAGCAGGTCGGCGAGCGGGGGCAGGGCCGGGCCGGCGTCCCCGCCGTCGGCCTCGTACAGTTCGGCCAGCCGGCGCCAGAGCACCACCTGGCTGAAGCCGTCGCACAGCAGGTGGTGGACGGAGAGGTAGAAGAGCGCCCGGTCCGGGCCCAGGGTGAGGACGGCGAGCCGGAACAGCGGGAACCCGGCGGGGTCGTAGGGCTTCGCCAGGTCCGTCCGCATCCAGTCCAGTGCCGCCGCGGACGGATCGGGCTCGGCGCCGAAGTCCAGCTCGTCGAGCGGGAGTTCGGCGACCTCGCGGAGGCGCTGGCGGGGTTCGCCGTCGACGTCGAGGAACTGGGCGCGCAGGCACTGCGCCTCCTCGACCAGCCGGCCCAGCGCGGTGCGGAAGCGGGCCCGGTCCAGCGGGCCGCGGACGTCCAGGTAGCCGGCCGAGTTGTACGCGTTGCTCCCGCCGGCCCCGTTGACGTCGAGCCAGATCTCCGTCTGGCCGGCGGTGAGCGGCAGCGAGGTCCCCAGGACCGATGTCATCACAGGCTCCCAACGGAGGTCGGGCCGATCGAGGCGAGGCCGGTACCGGGGGCGGCCGCCTCGGCGGCCAGGGCGTCGGGGCCGAAGGACTCCAGCACCCACGCGTCGTCGTAGACGGTGTCCAGGTAGCGTTCGCCGAGGTCGGGCGCGATGGCCACGGCGGTCAGCTCCTCGTCCGGCCGGTTGGCGCCCAGCCAGCGGGCCGCGCCGCTGAGCACCGTGCCGGTCGAGCCGCCGAGCAGGAAGCCCTCGCGCAGCAGGGCGCGGCAGGCCCGGACGGTGTCGGTCTCGGCGACCAGCACGGTGTCGTCCACGTAGGACTCGTCGAGGATGGCGGGCCGGACGCTGGTGCCGATGCCGGGGATCAGCCGGCCGCCCGGCTCGTGGCCGAAGTTGACCGAGCCGACGGCGTCGACCGCGACGATCGTCACCCCCGGGTTGTTCTCCCGGAAGTACCGGGCGCAGCCCATCAGAGTGCCGGTGGTCCCGGCGCCGACGAACAGCACGTCCAGCTCCGGGAAGGCCTTGGCGATCTGCGGCCCGGTGGTGCGGTAGTGGGCGGTCCAGTTGCCCGGGTTGGCGTACTGGTTGAGCCAGTGGAAGTCCCGGTGCTCGGCGCACAGCCGGGCGACCAGGTCGAGCCGGGCGCCGAGCAGGCCGCGCTGCGGGTCGGGCTCGGTCACCACCCGCACGTCGGCGCCCAGGCGCTGCATCAGCCGCCGGGAGACGGTGGTGCAGCGGGAGTCGGTGACGCAGACGAAGGTGAGCCCCCGGCTCGCCGCGACGAGGCTCAGCGCCACGCCGAGGTTCCCGGAGGAGCTCTCCACGATGGTCATCCCCGGCCGCAGCGCCCCGGACCGGAAGGCGGAGTCCACCATCTCGCCCGCCGCCCGCAGTTTGACCGAGCCGGCGAAGTTGAAGCCCTCGCACTTGAGGTACAGCGGACGGCCGATCATCCGTCGGAGGTCGACGTACAGGTCCTCGACGTCGAATTCCTGCGGTGTCGTGATAACTGGCATGCGTCTACTCCCACCCGGTCGTTCCGTGGTAGCGGGTGCCCAATCGGTCCGAAGCGATGGCCCCATGGTTTCCGAACACACTGACGTCGCACTGATTCGCAACTGATGGGGCGAAGGCCCTGGTCAGAGGCCCGGGACGGGCCCCGGGGCGCCGCCGGGGGCGCCTGCCGGGACGGGCCCCGGGAGGCGCTGCTAGGCGCGCCCGACCTTGCCGGTGAGCAGTCCCTGGAAGAGGTTCAGCCGGTGGATGTTGGCGGCGCCCTCGAGGAACTCCATCGCCCGGGCGTCGCGCGCGAGCTTGTCCAGCAGCGGGTGCGCCAGCCGGGCCCCGGGCCCGAAGAAGCCGCAGGCCGCCAGCGTCACGTCCTCGGCGAGCCGGGCGGCGCGCAGTTTGGCGGCCGAGGCGAGGTGGCCGTCGGCCGGCCGGGCGTCGACCGTCGCGGCGGCGTCCAGCACCAGGCGGTGGACGGCGTCGATCCGGCGGCCGATCGCGTCCAGCCGCTCCTGCTCGGCGGTGCGCAGCGGGCCGCGGTGCGCGGTCACGTAGTCGTGGGCGGCGCGGGCGATCCCGACCGCGATCGCCGCGACGCCCGGGCGCAGCTGGTTGAAGATCTGGACGAAGGACCAGACCCCGCGCCGGCTGGCCGGGAGGTGGCGGCCGAGGACGTGTTCCTCGGGGACGGCCACCGACTCCAGCCGGACGGCGCTGATCCGCGCGCCGCGCAGCCCCAGCATGTCCAGCGGCTCGGCGTGGAACCCGGGGGTGTCGGTGTCGACCAGGACGGCGGTGATGCCGAGCGGGCCGGGCCGGGTGCGGGCGAAGACCACCGCGAGCCGGGCCCGCGAGGCGTTGCCCACGTAGCGCTTCTCGCCGCTGAGCAGCGCCCCGCCCGGGGCGGGGGTCAGCGCGGTGGTCAGGGCCGTCGCGTCCGAGCCGCGGTCCGGTTCGGTCAGCGCGAAGCAGGTCCACAGGGGTTCGCGCAGCATCCGGCCGTAGAACCACTCCTTCTGCCGCTCGTCGGCGCACAGGCCGACCGCGACGCCGGCCAGGAACGGGCCCGGCGAGGCGACCATCGCGCCGACGTCGGCGCGGGCGAGCTCCTCCATGACGACGGCGCGTTCCAGTGCCGAGTCGCCGCAGTGGCGCTGCCCGTCGATCTTTTCCGGCTCGTTCCCGTACGCGGCCGGGATGCCCATCGTCGCCAGGTAGCGCACGGCCGGGAGGTCCAGGTGCTGCCGGATCGCCTCCGGGTCGCGGTCGATCTCCAGCGCGAGCGGGCGCAGCCCGGCGCCCCACTCGCGGGCCCTGGCGCGCAGCGCGGCCAGGTGCCCGTCCGGCCCGGTCATCGCGGTTCCTCCCCGGTCACGTGGACCTCCGCCAGCAGCTCCGACAGGTAGCAGGGCATCCCGGGGCCGTCCCGCAGGTAGCCGCTGGCGCCCAGCAGCCGGACCTGCTCCCGGTCGGCCGCGGTGATCCGGGCGTGGACGTCCGCCAGCACCGCGGCGGGCAGGTCGCCCGGCCCGGCGCCGGACAGCACCGCCCGGACCTCCAGGTGGTCGGCCACCGCCTCGGCGACGGTGCCCTTCACCAGCTGCTGCTGCAACAGGTACGAGTCGCCGCTGCGGCGCCGGCCCAGGTAGCCCAGGCAGGCCGAGCGCAGCGACTCCGACAGGCCGAGCCGCACCCAGGCCAGGCCCAGGACGAAGGCGGCGCCGGCCTCGCGCTCGGCCGCGCCGCGCCGGGCCGGCGGCGCGGTCGTGACGGTGGCGGCGACCACCTCGCCGCCGAGCAGCGCGGTGCGCGACAGCACGGCCTCGTCGGCGGGGCGGCGCGGCCGGGTGGCGCCGGCGACCCAGAGCCCGTCGGCCTCGGCGAAGGTCCGGGCGTCGGTGACGGTGTGCCCGCCCGGCCCGCAGGGCAGCAGGCCGGGCGTCAGGGCGGAGGCGAGCAGCCGCAGCGCCGGGGCGAGGCCCCGCTGCCGGGCGGCGTCCTGGCAGCGGGGCCACAGGTCCGTGTCCCGGTGCGTCACGGTGGTCACCGCCCGCCCCGTTCGATCAGGCAGACGGCCAGGTCGCCGGTGTCGGGCTCGTGGTCGACGACGGCGATCCGCTCCTCCCGGCCGGCCGACCAGGCGGGGTCGGCGGCGAGGGCGGTGAGGGTGCCGGAGGCCGGGCGGCCCGGCGGGGTGCGCACGATCCGGCCGGGGTGGCCGGGCAGGTCGCGCGCCGGGTCGAGGGCGGCACCGAGGACCAACGGGCAGCCGGTGGCGTCCAGTTCGGCCAGGGCGGTGCGGACGGCGGCCGGCACGTCGTCCGGTCCGGTGCCGGTGCGCTGCCACAGGGTGAGCCGGCCGAGGGAGCCGGTGTCGGTCAGCAGCAGCGCGAGGCCGGCGTCCCCGGCGAGGTCCCGTCCGGTCTCGTACGGGAAGGTGGCCTGGTCGAGCACGAACACCGCGACGCTGCGCAGGTCGTGCCGCCGGGCGTAGGCGTCGGCCAGCCGCAGCGCGGCGAAGGGGGCGTTGGAGCCGCACTCGGAGACGGCGAAGGAGAGCGGCCCGCCAGGGACGCGCTCGGAGAGGCTGGTGACGGCGGCGAGCCGGCAGTCCAGGTCCGGGGTGGCGTGGGCGACCACGGCCAGCTCGATCGGCGGCGCCTGCGCGACTCCGGGCTCTCGCGGGTCGAGCGCGGCGAGCAGCTCCCCGGCCATGTCGGCGAAGGTGTTCCCGGCCGCCTCCCGGACCAGCTCCGGCCGGTGGTCGACGCCGTAGGCGGCCGTCAGGTCGGCGAAGTGGCGCAGCGAGAAGGCGTCGTCGATCCGTGCCCGGCCCGGTGGGAACCTCCGGTGGGTGATCGCGGCGAGCCCGAGCGGGAAGACGGCGGGCGCCTCCCAGGGGCCCTTCGTCGGTACGGTCCGGACCGGCATGCTCAGCCGCCCAGTTCCGTGGCCACGAAGTCGGCCAGCGAGCGGACGCTCGCGAAGTGGGCCATCTCCAGCGAGTCGGTGTCGAACTCGACGTCCAGCGACTCCTCCAGCCGCATCAGCAGCTCGAAGACGCCGGTGGAGTCGAGGCCGAGCTCGTCGAAGAGCCGGGACTCCTCGGTGAGTTCGGGCAGGTCGTAGTCGAGCACCTCGCCGAGGGCGGCGGAGATCTCGGTGACGATCCGCGCGCGGTCCGTGCCGGTGGCTCCGGTCATGGTCGGCACTCCTTCCGGGGGTTGGGGGTGGGGACGTGCGGCAACTAGCTGGAGCGGCCGAGGAGTTCGGGGGCGATCGGGCGCTGGTGGCGCAGCAGGTCCTCCGGGCGGTCGGGCTCGCGGACCAGGTGCGCCTCGCCGTCGAGCACCAGCACCTCGGCCGGGTAGCCGTGGCTGAGGAAGTGCACGGGGGAGGCGGTCGGCCCGTACGCGCCGGAGCGCAGCACGCCGAGCAGGTCGCCCGGCCGCACCGGCGGCAGCTCGGCCTTCTTGGCCAGGGTGTCGTTGGGCGTGCAGAGCGGGCCGGTGACGTTCCACACCTCGGTGGCGGGCTCGTCGAGCCGGTTGAGCAGCAGCATCGGGAAGTTGCGCTTGACGAAGGAGCCGATGCCGACCGCCGCCATGTGGTGGTGGGTGCCGCCGTCGGCGACCGCGAAGCGCTCGCCCAGCGACTCCTTCACGTACCGGATCCGGGTGACGTAGGTGCCGGCCAGCGCGGTGAGGTAGCGGCCGAGCTCCATCACCAGCCGGGTGCCGGGGTGGCGTTCGGCGAACGCGGCGACCAGCGGGTTGATCCCGGCGGCTAGCTTCGGCAGGTCGAGGTCCCGTTCGCCGTCGAAGTAGGCGACGCCGAGGCCGCCGCCGACGTCCACCAGCTCCAGCTCGAAGTCCAGGGCGGCGCTGAGGCGTTCGGCCAGGTCGAAGATCCGTTCGGTGTTCTCGACGATGGTGTCCTCGACCAGGATGCGGGTGCCCATGTAGACCTGGACGCCCATCACCCGCACCGCCGGGTGGCGTGCCACCAGCCCCGGGTCGGCCAGGAGTTGGGCCTCGTCCATGCCGAACTGGCGGGGCTTGCCGCCCATGGTGAGGCCGGAGCCCTTGACCGAGAAGCTCGGGTTGACCCGCAGCGCGACCGGCGCCACCGTGCCGCGCTCGCGGGCGAGTTCGTCGATCAGCGCGAGTTCCTGGAGGGACTCGCAGACGATCGCCGCGATCTCCTCGTCCAGGCAGGCGAGCAGTTCCTCCCGGCTCTTGCCCGGCCCGAGGAAGAGGATGTCCCGGCCGGCCACCCCGGCCTGCCGGGCGGTGCGCAGCTCGGTGAGCGAGGAGACCTCGGCGCGGGCGCCGTGGGCGTGGAGCAGGGCGCAGATGGCGAGGTTGGGGTTGGACTTGAGGGAGAAGAACACCTGGAGCCTGGGGTCCAGGTGCTCGCGCAGGTCGCGCATCCGCCCGGTCAGGGCGTCCCCGTCGTAGAGGAAGAGCGGGGTGCCGTACCGCTGGGCGATCTCGGTGACGGGTGTGCCCTGGATCTCGAAGACGTCGCTCATGGCCGGTCCCCTCTCTCCCGCCGGTCGAGCCGGTCGGCGATCTCCGCGTCGATGGTGGTCAGTTCCTCCGCCGAGTCCGCGAGGACGATCCCGTACAGCCGGCCGTCGACCGGGGCGCCGCCGCCGGTGAACGCCGCGTTGACGGTGGCGAAGTTGTTCACCAGCAGGCCGGTGCCGCCGGCCGGGTCGAGCAGCAGGCCGTCGAGCAGCCGGCGCAGCTCGTCGAAGGCCAGCGGTTCGGTCAGCCGCAGCGGGTAGTGGCGGGCGACGGCGACCTGTTCCGGCTTGACGAACCGTTCCTGCAGACGGACCTGGTAGGTGGACATGTTGTTGCGGGCGTTGATCTCCACGACCGGGTAGATCCCGCCGTCCGGGTCCACCATGGCGTCCACCCCCACCACACCGTGGAAGCCGTCCGCGGCCAGCCGCTTGCCGAGCAGGTCCGCGGCGGTGCGCAGCTCGTCGACCTGGTCGGCCCCGAGCCGGGCGGGCATCCGGTGGCCCTTGTGGACGCCGTCCTCGGTGAGCTGCTCCTTGACGAAGTCGAACGCCACCGAGCCGTCCAGGCCCACCGTGAACTGGTAGTTGAGGTCGGTGCTCTTGGCGACCCACTCCTCGACCACCATGGCGATCCGCGGCCGGCCGGAGGCCTCGACCTGCTTGGCGATCAGCCCGAGGATCCGCTCGCCGCGGCGCCGGCTGGTCAGCCGGGCGATGCCCTTGCCGGAGACGCCGAACGCCTCCTTCACCACGGCCCGGCCGTCGCCGAGCTCGGCGTCCACCGCCGCGAAGGCGTCGGCGAGTTCGGCGAGCGTCTCGCAGGCCCAGCCGCGGGGCTGGCGCAGGCCGAGCTCGTCGGCGATCCGGCGGCTGTAGACCTTGCTGTTGACGGCCTTGCAGGTGGCCGCGTCCGGTCCGGCCAGGCGCAGCCCGGTGGCCGCGGCGAGGCGCTCCTCCGGCTCGGACACGCCGTGGGCGGCGATCCGGCAGCCATCGGCGGCCAGGTCCGCCAGTTCGGCGAGCAGGGCCGGGTCGGCCAGGGCGTCCTCGGTGACGGTGCGCTGCGGGTCCTGGGCGGCGGGGACGTGGACGTGCGGCAGGTCCAGGCCGAGCCCGGCCAGGTAGCCGAGGTAGTCGCCGTCCGGCCGGGTCTTGAGCACCACGTGGTCCCGGCCGCCGGCCAGCAGCAGCGCGAACTCGTCCATCCGGTTGACCACGGCGCTGGAGGTGGCGGCGGAGAGCCGGGGCAGGGTGTGCTCGCCGAGCGCCCACTGCTGCTCCACCTCGAAGTTGCCCAGGAACAGCAGCCGGGCGTCCGGGGAGCCGGTCAGGGCGAGGGCCAACCGGTCGGCGGCATCGGGGGCATCGGCGGCATCGGGGGTCCGGCCCCCGTCGCGGGCGCCCATCAGTGCCTCACGACCATCGCGGCGAAGGACTGGCCGAGCCCCGCGGAGGTCATCAGGTAGGTGTCCCCGGGCCGCAGCAGGCCGAGTTCGAGCGCCGACTGGTAGTTGATGAAGGGGTCGGCGCAGAAGCAGTGGCCGGTCCGGCCGATGTTCTCCAGGAAGATGCGGTCCCGGTCGATGCCGAGCGCGTTGGCGGCGACCGTCCAGGAGACCCGGTTGACGTTGTGCGGCAGCACCAGGTCGAGGTCGCCGACGGCCAGGCCGGCCGCGGCCAGGGCGCCGTCGATGACCTCGGCCATCGCGTCCTGGTAGATCCGCTTGGCCTCGCGGGCGCCCTCGGCGTCGAGGTCGATGACGCCGTCCTCGCGGCCGTGGATGCGGGCGTGGTAGCCGAGCACCCGGTTGCGGTCGCCGCCGGCGCCCACCAGGACGGCGGTGACGCCCTCGCCCATGATCGAGACGTCCTCGACCCACTGGGAGAACGGGGTGAGCGTCTTGTCCCCGGCCAGCACCAGCGCGAGCGCGTCCGGGTCGCCGTCCGCCGCCAGCAGGGTGCCGGCCGCGTCCACCGCGAGCAGTCCGGTCGCGCAGCCGTGGTCGGCCACCGAGAAGACCTTCGCCCGGCGCAGCCCCAGCGACTCGCAGACCGTCCGCAGCGGGCTGACCGGGTACGGTGCGGTGGTGCGCAGCCCCTTGGCGCGCACCACGTACCGGATCCGGTCCTCCTGCCCGGCGAGGGCGTCGAGCTTGCCCGCCGCGGTGGCCAGCAGCTCCGCCTCGGACTGGTCGGGCGCCTGGCAGATCCGGTCGAGGCCGTACAGCCTGGTGAACCGGCGCACCTGCTGGTCGGTCAGCCCCAGCGGCTCCCGCAGCTGTTCGACCGAGACCGTCGGTGGCAGGTAGCTCGATACCGCTTCTATCGACGTCATGCGACGGGGCCTCCTCGCGACAAGGATCGGAGCCCCACCAGATTCGCCGGGAACGCTGACAGGCTGCTGACGCCCGGCTGATCGCCGGACGGCAGCCCGTTGCGCGGGTTGTCAGGCCTGCTTGACCTGGATGCGCCCGTTGCTGGTGCTCAGGTCGAGCTGGTAGCGGCCGGACGGGTCGTCGGAGACCCCGATGTCCTTGTGGCCGTTGCCGGTCTTCGCGGACACCTTGTACGTGGCGCTCGGCACGACCAGGGTGATGGCGCCGTTGGACGTCGACGCGGAGACGTCCTGCGGCTTGGTCGAGACGAGGTCGATCGCCCCGTTGTGGGTCTCGGTCTGGATGCGGCTGCCGTTCAGCCCGCGCCCGGTGATGGCGCCGTTGGTGGTCTTCACCTCCGTGGTGCCGTTCACCCCGTCCAGGCTGACCGCCCCGGAGTGGGTGGACACCTGCACGTTGCCCACCTGGGTCAGGTTGACCGAGCCGGAGTTGGTCTGGCCGCTGACCGGCAGGCCCGGGGGGACCTCGACGGTGTAGGTGACCGAGCAGTACTGGCCGCAGCCGCCCAGCACCAGGACGCCGTTCTCGACCCGGCTCGTCACCCCGGGCTTGTCGTTCTTGTAGCTGACCGACCGGTGCACGGAGACCTTGTCGAGGCCGTCCTTGCCGCGCAGGGTCACGCCGCCGGAGGTGGTGTCGAGCCGTACGGCGGTGATCTTGTCGCTCACCGTGGCGTCGTCGTCGAAGTTGTTGTCGGGAGCCAACCCGCACGCGCTGAGACCGCCCACGGCGGCCGCGAGGACGACGAAGGACGCGAGACGGCCGGACTGCTGGCGCATGTCATTCCCCAGATCTGAAGGACGTTCCTGGACAGGCCCCGTCGCGGGGCGGACCCCACGAAGCTATCCCGCTGGGAAAGCCGGGGACCATGGGGCTAACCCCCGTCTCCTGAGGGGGAGTTCCCCCAAACGGTGGATGTCAGGCGAATGTCAGTTCCGGGTCAGCGCAGCCGTCCAGAGTCGAGGCATGACAGCGCTGACGGCACGGGCTCCCGAGCGGACCCTGGGCGTACTGGGCGGCATGGGCCCGGCGGCGACCGCGGAGTTCCTGCGGCTGCTCGCGGCCGACGCGCCGGCCTCCCGGGACCAGCAGCACCCCCGGTTGCTGCTGCTGTCCGAGCCGGGCATCCCGGACCGCACCGCCGCGATCCTCGGCGGCGACGACGAGCCCGGGCGGCGGGTGCGGGAGTGCCTGCGCACCCTGGCCGGCTGGGGCGCCGACCTGCTGGCCGTCCCCTGCAACACGGCGCACGTCTTCCTGGACGGCTTCGCCGCCACCTCGCCCGTCCCGGTGGTCGACATCGTCGACGCCACCCTGGACGAGGCCGTCCGGCTGAGCCCGGACGGCGGCTGGCTCACGGCGACCACCGGGACCGTGCGCAGCGGCCTCTACCAGCGGCGGGCCGCGGCCCGGGGCTACCGGCTGCTGGTACCCGACGGCGGGACGCAGGAGGCGGTCCACGGGGCCGCCGAACGGGTGAAGGCCGGACGAGCCGAGGAGGCCGGCGCCGCCTTCCGGGAGGCCGTCGGACGGCTCTGGCGGCGCCGGCGGCTGCCGGTGGTGGCGGCCTGCACCGAACTCCCGCTCGCCTACCGGAGCGCGGGCCTGCCGCCGGAGCTGATGGTCTCCAGCCTGGCCGCGCTCTCCCGGGCCTGCATCGCCGAGCTGTACCGGAGCGTTCCGGTGCGGTCCTGAAGC
>NZ_JBHUAL010000199.1:0-15230 GCF_042789775.1 Kitasatospora sp. NPDC056800
CCGTCCACGTGGGCGGCTCCCGGCGGGCGGGTGGCGCCTAATGGCATGTTCATGGCGGACCTATCGCTCGGTACACGGCCCGCGGTGTGCGGGCCGTTCGGACAGTGAGAAGACTGTCGCACAGCGTTGTCACCCCTGTGGGTGATTTCGACAGAACGCGGGCAAAATTTCCGCTGGCATATGCCACTGTGGCCGGAGCCGTCGTCGCCCTGTGTGCGGACGGGGGCCCGAGGCGGTAACCTTCGGTGATTCCGGCGCCCGGGCGCCCACCGCAGTACCGACCAGAGACCCCGGCGACGGAAATCCCGTTGCCACTCCGACCGCCGCAACGGATGCTGACCTCATGTTCGAGCCAGTGATAGCACCCAGTGCCAGCCTCCTAGGCCTCCTTCAGCGAGGCCGTGGTGACGGGCAGCTCCACGCGCTGGCCGCCGACCGTGCCGAGGCCATCGCCGCGCTGGAGGAGTGCGTCACCAGGGACCCGCGAGCCGACTGGCAGGTCGAGAGCCGCTCCCTCTACTACGCGCGCATCTACATGGACCTGGAAGCCCCCCTCGAGGGCATCGAGGACCACCTCCACTCCGCCGAGGACCTGGTCACCGACGACGAGAGCCGCACCGGCCTCGCCCTTTCCGTCCTGGGCCACCTCGCCGCGTACGGCCGGCGCGACGCGCTGCTGATGCTGCGCGAGTACGCCGCCACCGGCGCCAACTGGGCGTGGGCCCTCGACGAGCTGGCCCTGCGCGACGACGACCGCGGCCTGCTGCTGCTCGGCACCGCCGTACTGGACCACTTCGAGCCGGGCCCCGAGGGCGACGCCGAGCTGCGCGAGTTCATCCGCAACGCGTACGAGCCCCGGCCCTGGCGGCTCTGGGCGGCCTACCACCCCAGAGTGGCGGCGGCCAGCGAGCAGTCACCCTTCGACCTGTGGCAGCGCCAGATCAACCGCAGCGGGGTCACCCCCGGCTGGTCCACCGCCGACGTGCTGGCCTGGGCCGACCAGGGCGAGCTCGGCGGCCTCGGCGCCGGCGCCTTCCTCGGCCGGCCCGACGCCCGCCCGGAGCCCGCGCGCGGCCCCGACTCGCCGTCCGGCCCCGACGCGGTGGACCGCCGCGCCGCCGCGGCCGCCCGCTGCCTGACCGCCGTGGTCCGGCCGGAGGACCGTCCGCTGCTGCTGGAAGCGGCCCGCGACGGCCTGCCCGGCGCCCGCCGGGCCGCCCTGCGCCACCTGGTGGAACAGCGCGACCCGGCCGCCGTCGAACTGATCGAGGCCGCCGCCGCGGACGTGGACGACCGGATCGTCCGGGCCGCCCTGGAGCTGCTCGGCCGGATGCGCGGCCCCGAGGTGCTGACGCAGGCGCGCCGCTGGGCCGACCCGGCCAGCGGCGGCGCCGACAGCGCGCTCGGCGAGGCCGCCGTCCAGCTGCTCGCCGACGCCGGGGAGCCGGCCGACGCGCCGCTGGTGGTGGCCGGGCTGCGCCGCTGGATCTCCGTGCGCGGGGTCAGCGGTACCGGGCTCGGGTCGCTGGTCGACGGTGCGGGGCGGCTGGCCGCCGCCGACGCCGTCCCGGTCCTGCGCCACGTCTACGGGGAGGCCGCCTCCTCCGAGCTGCGCGGACGCGCCGCCCAGGCGCTGGCCGCGACCGACGTGCACTTTCCCGAGGGGCCCGCCGTCGAGTGCCTCTGGGACTGCGAGGAGTCCACGCGTGAGCTCGCCGCGCGCCATGTCGCCACCACGGGCGACGCGCGTGTGATGGAGCGGTTGCGCAGGCTCGCCGCCGACCCGGCCGAGGAGGCCGAGGTCCATGCCGCCGTACGCGGCCGGCTGACCGCCGCCCGGGAGTTCGGGCGTTAGGGTCCACAACGTTCGGTGGGCCGGGACACCGTGTCGGTGTCCCGGCCCACTCGTTTCCGCGGGTCCTGGTTTTGTGGAACCCGGTTCTACTTCACCGCGCCCGCGTCCGGGGTCAGGACGCCGCCGACGACCAGTCCGATGATCAGAACGCCGAGCAGCACCCGGTAGACGACGAACGGCAGGAAGCTGTGCGTCGAGATGTACTTCAGGAACCAGGCGATCGCCGCGTAGCCGACCAGGAAGGCGATCACCGTGGCCAGGATGGTCGGCCCCCAGGCCGGGGCCGGGCCCTCGCCGATCTTGAACAGCTCCAGCGCCCCGGAGGCGAGCACCGCCGGGATGGCGAGCAGGAAGGAGTAGCGGGCCGCCGCCTCCCGGCTGTAGCCGAGCAGCAGACCCGCGCTGATCGTGCCGCCGGAACGGGAGACGCCCGGGATCAGCGCCAGTGCCTGGGCGAAGCCGTAGACACCCGCGTGCGGCAGCGTGAGGTCGGTGATCGGACGGGCGTGGCGGACGGCCCGGGTGCGGTCGGCGAAGGCCAGGATCAGGCCGAAGACGATCAGCGTGGTGCCGATGATCCGCAGGTCGCGCAGGTGGGTCTCGATGGTGTCCTGGAACAGCTTGCCCAGGATGCCGATCGGCAGGGTGCCGATGATCACGAACCAGCCCATCCGCGCGTCCGGGTCCGAGCGCAGCGCCGGCCGGAACAGGGACAGTGCCCAGGTCTTGATGATCGAGGCGATGTCCCGGCGGAAGTAGATCAGCACCGCCGTCTCGGTGCCGAGCTGGGTGACGGCCGTGAAGGCCGCACCCGGGTCGTCCCAGCCGAGCAGGGCCGAGAAGACCCGCAGGTGGGCGCTGGAGGAGACCGGCAGGAACTCGGTGAGCCCCTGGATCAGGCCGAGGACGGCCCCGTGGAACCAATCGATCACCGGGCACCCGCCGGGGGTATCCGTCGGGCGAGGGGCAGGGGCGGCATGGGCGGGTCCTTGCGGGTCGGATGGGCGTGCGGGACCACCGTGACCCGCCCGGCCCGCGGGCCGCGCGCGAGCCCGGCGCGCGGCTGATGGTACGGGGTGAAGGTGACAGTTCTTTGTTCACCCTTTGTTCCGGCTTTGCGCACAGGGCCCCTGCCGCTCCGGCGACAGCCGGGAGCTACAGCACCGGCCGCGCCCGGACCCAGGTGCGGTCCGCCGTCAGGTAGCGCTCGACCACCAGACCGGCCTCCGCGAGCGCCCGCTCGAACGCCTCGGTGCTGAGCGGTCGGGACAGGAAGGTCTGGGTCCAGGTGCCGTCCGGGAAGACGTACTCGAACCGCACGGAGTTGACGCCGTCGCCGACCGGCGTGGCGGAGACCAGCCGGGCCCGCCCGTCCGGGCCGATCGGGCTCTCCCGCGGCACGTTTCGGTGCCAGTCCTCGCCCTCGCGCTGCACCAGTACGCAGCCGTCCTCGGCGACGTGCCGGCGGCAGGTCTCCAGCAGGCCCCGGCGGACCGTCACGTCACCGGCGTGCACCAGGAAGGAGGCGAGCATGACGACGTCGAAGCGCTCGCCGAGGTCCAGCGCCTCGATCGGGCTGCGCACCGTGCGGACGTCCGGGCGGACCCGGGCCAGCATGTCGGCGGACTCGTCCACGGCCGTCACGGTGAAGCCGCGGTCGGTCAGCGGGTGCGTCATCCGGCCCACGCCGCAGCCGAGTTCGAGGATGTGCGCGCCGGGCGGCACCGCCGCCTCGATCACGTCCGGGGCGTCGCCCGCGGGGAGGCGGGTCCACACCTCGACGGCGCAGCCGTCCGGGGTGATCGCACCCTCGCCCGTCCCGTCGTAGCCATCGCGTCGTTCGTCTGCCATGCCGTTCATCGGAACACGGACGGGTGGGCGGGGAAAGAGGGCGTCGGCGGGTCCGCGTGGGCCGCGGCGCGTTCGGGGTCGGTCTACCGGGGGCCGTCCTCCAGGTCGGCCAGGGTCGCGTGCAGCCAGGCGAGTTCGGCCTCGGTGGTGGCGCGGGCGACGAGCAGCAGGCCGCGCCGGAAGGGGTCGTCGAACTCCTCGGCGCCGATCGGGCGGTCGCCCTCGTAGAAGAAGCTGGCCGGCTCGGCGAGGAAGGACAGTCGGCGGCGGAGCACGGCGGCCTGGGCGGCGGGGTCGGCGAGGTGCCGCAGGAAGGCGAGCAGGGTGAACCAGCGGTTCTCGTCGCTGACGTCGAGCGGTTCGGGCTCGCGCAGCCGGTCGAGCAGCGCGGCGCGGCCGGCCCCGGTGAGGTGCAGGGTGTGCCGGGGCGCGGCGGCGCTGCCCGGCTCGGTCTCGCGGACCAGCAGGCCGTCGGCCTCCAGACGCTTGATCGCGGGGTAGAGCGTGCCGTCGCTGATCGGTCGGACGTGCCCGGTGAGCGCGGCGAGGTGGCGGCGCAGCTCGTAGCCGTGCAGGGGGCGGTCGTACAGGAATCCGAGGATGGCGAGCTTCAGCATGGGGCCACTCTGTCAGATCCGTCCCTCGGGGCGTGGGTATCTCGCTATCGCGATACCTCGGGTTCGAGGTATGGTCCTGCTCGTCCGCCGGAAACCCCCGGGCCGGCACCCCGAGCCGGCCCCCCAGGAATGAGGAGCGAGTGAGCATGCGCGAGGCCCCCGTCACCCCGAACGGCGACCGGATCCGCTGGGTCGAGCTGCCCGGCGCCGAGCCGGTCCGGCTCTACCTGCACGGGCTCGGCTCCAGCTCGTCGGCCTACTTCGCGGCCGCCGCCGCCCACCCGCTGCTGGCCGGGCGGCGCTCGCTGCTGCTGGACCTGCTCGGCTTCGGCCTCAGCGACCGGCCGACGGACTTCGGCTACACGCTGGAGGAGCACGCGGACGCGGTCGCGACGGCGGTCGCGGCCGCCGGGCCGGACCGGGTCGAGGTGGTCGGCCACAGCATGGGCGGGGCGGTCGCGATCGTCCTCGCCCGGCGGCACCCGCACCTGGTCGAGCGGCTGCTCCTGGTGGACGCCAACCTGGACCGGATCGACCCCGACCGGCGCCGCCCCGGCAGCAGCGGCATCGCGGCCTACGGCGAGGAGGAGTTCCTGGCCGGCGGCCTGGGCGAAGTCGCGGAGCGGGTCGGCCCGTTCTGGTGGTCCACCATGCGGCTGGCCGGCCCGGAGGCGCTCCACCGCAGCGCCCGCCACCTCGCCCGGGCGACCGAACCGACCATGCGCGAGCTGCTGCTCGGCCTCGACCTCCCGCGCACCTTCCTCCACCCGGCGGCGGACGGCGAGCCCGCCGGTGCCGACGCCCTCCGCGCGGCCGGAGTGCGGGTGGTCGCGGTGCCGGACTGCGGGCACAACATCATGGTCGACAACCCGGACGGCTTCGCGGCCGCCGCGGCGGAGGCGCTCGAACAGGGGTGAGCGGGTTCGTGGGTCGCCCGGTGCTCCCGCTCAGCGCTCCCGCAGGGGGACGAAGCGCACCGGCGTCCCCGGCCGGGCCTGGGCGGCGGCCGCGAGGTCGGCGGCCGGCACGACGCCGATCACCGGGTAGCCGCCGGTGGTCGGGTGGTCGGCCAGGAACACCACCGGCCGGCCGTCCGGCGGAATCTGCACCGCGCCCAACACCATGCCCTCGCTGGGCAGTTCGCCGTCCCGGGCGCGCGCGACCGGCGGGCCCTCGGTGCGCAGCCCGACCCGGTTGCCGGTCGGGGACACCAGGTACCGGTCGCGGCCGAGGCGGGCCACCGCCTCCGGGGTGAACCAGTCCGCGCGCGGTCCGAGCCGCAGCCGCAGCACCAGTTCGGCCGGGGGAGCGGGCAGCGGCACCAGCTCGGGCCGGGCCCGGTACGGCGGCGGGGTGCCGACCGGCAGGCGGTCCCCGGCGGCCAACGGGGCCGGCCCGAGCCCGGCGAGCAGGTCCGTCGAGCGGCTGCCGAGCACCGGCGGGACGTCGATCCCGCCCGCCACCGCCAGGTAGCCGCGCACCCCGGCCGTCGCCGCCCCCACCTCCAGCAGCGCTCCGGCCGGCACCAGGACCGGTGCGCCCCAGGCGGCCGGCCGGCCGTCCACCCGGACGGGCGAGGGCGCACCGGTGACGGCGACCAGGGCCGCCGCGACGGCCCGCAGCGCGACCCCGCCGAGCGTGGTCTCCAGCCCGGCGGCCCCGGGTTCGTTGCCCACCAGCCGGTTGGCCGCCCGCAGGGCCGGCTCGTCCAGCGCCCCGGCCCTCGGCACCCCGAGGTGGGCGACCCCGCGCCGCCCGAGGTCCTGGACCGTGGTCAGCGGTCCCGGTCGCTCCACCACCAGCTCGTTCAACTCGCCTCCCCCTCAGGCCCGTTCAGCGGTGAAGCGGACCCGGGTGCCCGGGGCCAGCAGGGCCGGGGGCTCGCGGTCGGCGTCCCAGAGGGCGAGCGCCGTCCGGCCGATCAGCTGCCAGCCGCCGGGGGAGGGGTGCGGGTAGACGCCGGTGTACGGGCCGGCCAGGGCGACCGAGCCGGCCGGGACGGAACTGCGCGGGGTGGCCCGGCGCGGCACCTCGTACGGTGCCGGGAGGCCGGTGAGGTAGCCGAAGCCGGGGGCGAAGCCGCAGAACGCGACGACGTACTCGGGCCCGGTGTGGATCCGGACGGCGGCCTCCACGGAGACCCCCCACAGTGCGGCGACCTCGGCCAGGTCGGCGCCGTCGTACACGGTCGGGACCTCCAGCAGCGGTCCGCGCGCCACCCCGGCCGCCGCCGTCGGACGGGCGGTGCGCAGCAGGGCCACGACCGCGTCGACGTCCGCGACGCCGTCCAGCAGCAGGGTGCGCGCGGCCGGGACCAGTTCCTCCACCGCACCGAGCGCCCCCGACTCCCGGCGCTCGCTCAGCCAGCCGTACAGCGCGGCCACCTCGGCCGTCCCGGGCAGTTCGACCAGCAGCGCCCACTCGCCGACCCGGCGCACCGTCCCCGGTGTCACGTGAAGGCCTCCACCCGGACCCCGGCGGAGGCCAGGGCGCCGCGGATCCGCCAGGCGAGCTGGGCGGCGCCGGGGGTGTCGCCGTGGACGCAGAGCGAGCGGGCCTCGACGGCGATCCGCTCGCCGCCGGCGGCCTCCACCGTGCCGTCCCGGGCGATGGCGACGGCGCGGGTGATCACCGACTCGGGGTCGTGCACCACGGCGTCCGGCTCGCGGCGTGGCACGAGGGTGCCGGTGCGGGTGTACGCGCGGTCGGCGAAGGCCTCGGCGACTACGGGGAGCCCGACGCCCTCGGCCACCTCCAGCAGCAGCGAGCCCGGCAGGCCGAGCACGGGCAGCGGCCCGTCGCAGACCGCGCCCGCCCGCAGCACGCCGGCCACCACGGCCTCGGCCTGCTCGGAGTCGCCGACCACCCGGTTGTAGAGGGCGCCGTGCGGCTTGACGTAGGAGACCTTGGAGCCGGCCGCGCGGGCGAACACCTGGAGGGCGCCGATCTGGTACGCGATCTCGTCGGCGAGCTCCTCCGGGGGCACGTCCATCGCGCGGCGGCCGAAGCCGGCCAGGTCGCGGTAGGAGACCTGGGCGCCGATCCGGACGCCGCGCTCGGCCGCCAGCGCGCAGACCCGGCGCATCGTCGACGGATCCCCGGCGTGGAACCCGCAGGCGACGTTGGCGCTGGTCACCACCGACAGCAGGGCCTCGTCGTCGGTCAGGGTCCAGCGTCCGAACCCCTCTCCGAGGTCCGCATTGAGATCGATCACCGCATCGGCCACGCCCGTCCGCCTCCCAGCAGCTGTTGAGCCAGATGGTAGGGCCTGCGGATGAAGGCCGTTGCCCGTGACCCGGAGCCCCGCGGGCGCCGCGGCGTGTGCCCGGGGCCGCACGCCCCGGGGCGGCGCCGCGCGGGGTCGCGCCGGGGTGCGAGCCGGGCGCGCGGGCCGCCCGGGCTCAACCGGCGGTCGCCGGCCCCCGGAACGCGCGCTCCAGCGGGCGCAGCGCCCGCAGCACGACCAGGAGCGGGATGACGCCGAAGACGCCGAACGACATGTCGATGAATCGCCATGCCAGCGGGATCCCGCGCAGCGGCCCGCAGATCAACGCCAGCGGGATGACGGCCCCGCAGGCCAGCACGGCCCAGCGGATCACCCAGATGTTGCGGACCGGGTCCTTGAGCGGCCCCCAGAAGGCGGCGGCGATCACCAGGTGGGCGAAGGCCAGCCAGTCGGTGCCGTAGGCCAGGAAGGGGTACCGCGCGTTTGTCTCGGCGACGCCCGTGTGGACCCGGTCGATCCAGGCCGTCGCACCGGGGAGGTGATCGCTCAGCGGGGCGGCCGGGCCGGCGGCGAAGTCCGCCAGCCAGCGGGTCTCGGTCTCCAGCGGGAACGCGGTGAGACCGCTGAGCACCAGGCAGACCAGGAAGAACCAGAGCCACCGTCGGACCTTGCGAAGGATGACCGCCGAGTCGCCGTCCATCTCGCACACCTCCATGCCGAGCATGCCGAAGTGCAGGCGGAGCCTTGTCCCGCCTGCGCGGAACCGACTCTAGACCTATCTTTTGAACGTGTTCAACTAGCCTTCGGGGTGGGTGGGGCCCAGGCGGGGCCCAGGCAGGGCCCAGGCGGGGCCCGGCGGAGTCGGCGGGAGGGTGGTCGGGGGCGCGCGAGGGTGGGCCGGGGCCGGATCGGGGGCTGGAGGGGAACCGGTCGCGTCGGCGGGAACGGTGGCCGGGGCCGCACCGGGTCGAGCCGGAGTCGTGCAGGGGGCGCGGCGGCACTGCCCCGCCCCGAACGCAGCGGTGCCCGGGCTCCGCGGAACCCGGGCACCGACGGCGGCCAGTGCGCCGCGTACGGCCGTTACGCCGTGTAGGTGTACGTCACCGGCGCGCTGGTCCCGCCCGCCGTGGTGACCGTGACGTCCACCGGCCCGGGCTGGGCGCCCGCCGGGGCCGTGGCGGTGCAGGCGGTCGGACCGCAGGAGACGTGGGTGGCCGGCACCCCGCCGAAGGCCACCGACCCGTACGTCAGGTTGCTGCCGAACAGGTACACCCGGGTACCGCCGGCGGCCGGGCCGGAGGTGGGAGAGACGCTGCTGAGCACCGGCGCGGCCGGGGCCGGCGGCGGGGCGCCGGTGTAGTCGAAGGTGACCGGAGCCGCGGCCGTGCCGCCGGGCGTCACCACGCTGACCGGGGCGCTGCCCGTGCCGCCCGGGGTGGTCACCGCGCAGGCGGTGTCGGTGCAGCGGCCGGGGGCCGGGACGCCGCCGACCAGCACCATGCCGTTGGCCAGGTTGCTGCCGCTGACGGTCACCGCGGTGCCGCCGGTGCCCGGGCCGGTGGCCGTGTCGAGGCCGGTGACGGCGGGGGCGGCCTGGACGGTCGCCGGCAGGTAGCTCTTGCTGCCGAGGTCGTAGCCGGAGACGTGCCCGGTCGGGTCGGTGTCGTTCGGGTTGGCGACCGTCGCGGTGATCGCGCCGACGATCGGCACGCCGGGCGTGGTGGCCAGGTTGAGCTTCATGAAGTTGTAGCTCCCGACCGCACGGGTGGCGGTGAACACGGCCTCCAGGTGGCGGTGGTCGGGGGAGAGGGCGGTGGTGAAGGTGTAGTCCGGTGGCGCGGGAAAGAACATCGCACCGTCGGTGGTGACGCCGGGCGGCAGGTCGAGGGTGATGTGGGTCGGCCCGGTCAGTTCCGTGGTGCCGGCCACGGTCCAGCCCACCGACATGTTGCCGGTGGTGAAGAACCCGCCGGGGTAGTTCCCGTTCTGCGAGACGGTCACGTGCTGGGCGGAGGTCGGGACCGCCGGGGTCGCGGCCTCGGCGGTGGCGCCGGTGGCGAGGACGGCGCCGGTGGTGAGGGTGGTCACGGACAGCGCGGCGGCGAGGCCCGCTTTGGCCAGTCGGGTGATCATGCGTCGATCATCACCGAACCAATGCGCCGCCCTCACGGTTTTCTCGAATACCGGTTCGGGAATGGCGGAATCCCGTCGAAACCACGTTCCGAATCCGTCACCCGAACCGCCGCCCACCTGCCGCTCCGCCCGCCCGCAAGGTCCGTTTCGGTCGAACTCGGTGCGAACCTCTAATCTTGTCCACCGTGACCGCCATCGCAGACCCGCCCATCGAGCCCGGCCTCCGACCCCCGGCCGGCCCGGCCGCCGCGCGCCCCGCGCCCGGCCCCGCCGCCGACGAGGGCCTGGCCCGCCGGCTCAAGGCGCTGGCCTGCACCGCCCCGCTGCACGACCTGGACAACCGCAAGGTCAACCTGGCCGGCGAGTACGGCGGCTACGCGATGGCCGAGGTCGGCCTCGCCGCGATCGACCTGGTCACCCTGCACATGGACTTCGACACCGGGGCCGACCGCGAGATAGTGCTCGCCCGGCTGCTGCCCCGGGTCGCCGCCCAGGCCGTCGGCCGTCCCGCCGTCGAGCACGAGCGGGTCGCCCGCTGGGTGCTGGAGTCGCTGATCAACGTCGGCAGCGTGGACCGCGGTTTTCGCGCCGTCTACGGCACCTTCGGCGCGGACGGCGAGTACGTCCGCCGCGACTACGACTTCAAGCTGATCGAGGAGGTCCCCGGCCCCGACGGCGGCGTCTACCTGCGCACCACCGACGAGGCGGTCAACGTCCTGGTCGGCGCGCTCGACACCGACGTCACCTCGGCCCAGATCGCCGCCGAGGTCAAGCTGGAGGTGCTGATCCGCCGCGGCCGCCTGGCCGACGCCCAGCTCGCCGCCGAGCAGGCCCGCTACCGCACCGTCCAGTACGCCGAGACGCTGCGCCGCGCCCTGGACGCCACCCGCCGCAACGTTCGGGCGGTGGACTGGATGCGCGCCATCCCCGATCTCATCGAGGAGGCGCTGGACCACATCGCGGACCGCTACCGGCACGAGAACGCGATTCTCACCAACATCCGCAAGGCCCGCGACGAGGCCGAGGACCCCGAGCACAAGCGCCGCGCCGCCGAGCTGGTCGACATCGTCAAGGACTGCATCCGCCGCCACACCCAGCTCCAGACCCGCCTGCTGGAGGCCGGCCCGCTGTTCCGCGCCGAGCAGGACCGCCAGGCCTTCGCCGCCCCCGGCGCCCGCAGCGGCATCGACCTCTACGGGCAGCTGCTCGCCCCCGTGCTGCGGCTGCCGATAGAGCAGGCCGTCCGCCCCACCGGCGCGTTCTTCGCCCGCGGCGCCGGTCTGCGCACCCCGGTCTCGGTGCGGGTCGCCGACCTGGTCGACCTGCTGCTCACCCCGCCGGTCGAGCGCGAGCACCTCGGCGCCGAGCTGCCCGACCCGGACCTCGTCGCCACCCCGGACGACAGCCGGTTCTCCGAGGCCCAGCTGGAGTCCGCGATGCTCCTGCTCGACCTGCCCCCGGACGCCCCCCGCCGGCTCTCCGGCCTGCTCGCCGACGCCCGCAAGCAGGACCCGGACCTGCCGTACGACCCGGACCTGCCGTACCTGGTCGCCCTGCTCGCCGTGCACGCGGCCAGCCCGCCGGTCGGCACCGCCTACCGCCAGGGCGAGGAGCGGCTGCTGTTCGCCGTGGACGACGGCACCCCGCTGCGCGACCGGGAGTTCGGCGGCGCCGACCTGATCGTCGGCAGCGCCCTGCTCGACGCGGTCGGCATGGCCGCCGACCGCAAGGACGCCGGCTGACCGGCCGGGAGCACACGTTGCCGGGACCAACCCCGCCGGGACCAACCATGACGAACCGTAACCACCGCGCCACCCCCGAGGAGCACCGCCCGTGACGACCCACCACGACACGTCCTGGGCGGCCGAGACCGAACCCGCGGCCCCCGCGCCGATCACCCCGGCCGACGTCGCGGACGCCGCCCGACTGGTCTCCTTCGGCCTCCAGGCCAAGCTGCTGCCCGCCCGCGACGCCGAGTACGCCGACCTGGTGCGCCGCCACCGCGAGGACCCGCCGTTCGCCCGGCTCGCCGACGCCATCGCGACCGGCATGGGCCTGGTCGTCCTGGAGGTCTCCCCGCGGGCCGGCATGGCCGTGGCCGCCGCCGAGGACTCGCTGTTCGCCGTCCGGATGGGCGACTACTCGCGCCGCGCCGCCTCCGAGTCCACCGACCGCTTCCTGCACGGCCTCGCCCACCTGGCCGTCGCCGCGATGGCCTTCCCGCGCCCCGAGGACCTCGCCGACGACGGCTACCTCGGCCGGATCACCGTCAACGGCGTCGACTCCTTCGTCCGCCAGGCCTGCCGCCGCCTGGAGGAGCAGGCCGACGCGGACGGCGCCAACACCGACCCGGCCTCCGACGCCCCCGGCCTGGAGGCCGCCTGGCGGGTCTGGGCCCGGCGCACCGCCACCGGCGCCACCAAGGACGCCCGCCGGCTCTCCGGCTCCACCATCGGCATCGTCGCCAAGGCCGTGCTGTTCCTGGTCGACTCCGGCTTCCTCCAGAAGGTCTCGGACGACTCCGGCGGCACCTACCGCACCACCGCCCGCTACCAGCTCCAGGTACGCGACCTGGCGGGCAGCGCGGCCATGGCCGAACTGCTCGACCTCGGCATCGTCCCGGTCTCCGACGGCACCGCCAGCCTGCTGCCGCCGGACACCGGCGACGAACTGGTCGCCGACGCGGGGCTGCCGTTCCACTCCCTCTGAGCCCCGGCGCCCGGAGCCCACCCGCTCCGGGCCCACCGCGCCGCCCCGGCCCACCCGCCCCGATCCGGCCCGCCGCCCATCCCTCACGCCACGCAAGCCACGGAGAACAGCCGCACATGTACGAGCTCAACCGGGTCCGCCTCTACTCGATCGGACCGGCCGGCGCCCGCTACGCCGACACGGTGCTCGACCTGCGCGGCGTCGGCGAGCCGGTCGCCGACCCGGCCCCGCAGCAGATCGGCCTGTTCGGCGAGGAACCCGACGGCCCGGTCCGCCGCCCCGCCCCGGCCGGCGTGCTCTTCCTGGAGAACGGCGGCGGCAAGTCCGTCCTGCTCAAGCTGATCTTCTCGGTCATGCTCCCCGGCCACCGCAACACCCTCGGCGGCGCCAGCTCCGGCGTGCTGCGCAAGTTCCTGCTCGCCGACGACTGCGGCCACGTCGCCCTGGAGTGGCAGCACACCGTCACCGGCGAGCCGATCGTGGTCGGCAAGGTCAGCGAGTGGCGCGGCCGCCAGGTCTCCTCCGACCCGCGCAAGTTCGCCGAGACCTGGTACTCCTTCCGCCCCGGACCCGGCCTGACCCTCGACTCGCTGCCGGTCGCCGAACGGGTCAGCCTGGCCGGCGACCAGAAGGCCCGCGGCCGCCGCCGCACCATGAAGGGCTTCCGCGACGCCCTCACCGAGGCCGGCAAGGCCCACCCGCACCTCGACCTGGTCTTCGAGGACGGCCACGACCGCTGGACCGAGCACCTCGGAGAGCTCGGCCTCGACCCCGAACTCTTCCGCTACCAGCGCGAGATGAACGCCGACGAGGGCGAGGCGGCCGGCCTCTTCGCGGTCAAGCACGACAGCGACTTCACCGACCTCCTGCTGCGCGCCGTCACCGACACCCGGGACACCGACGGCCTCGCCGACCTCGTGCACGGCTTCGCCGCCAAGCTCGGCCGCCGCGCCGAACTCACCGCCGAACGCGACTTCACCGCCGGCTCGCTGGACCTCCTGGAGCGCATCGCCGAGGCCACCACCGCCCGCGAGACCGTCCGCGAGGCCCACCGCACCGCCGAGCGCCGCACCCGCCGCCTCGCCCACGCCCTCGCCTCCCGCGCCACCGCCGAACGCGACCGCGCCCAGGACCTCGCCATCGAGGTCGCCGCCGCCGCGAGCGCCGTCACCGCCGCCGAGGCCGACCGCACCCGGCACAGCCTGATCACCGACGAACTCACCCACCGGCACGCCACCCTGAGCCTCACCGCGGCCACCGCCGAGGCCGCCGCGCTGCGCCGCGAACTCATCGACGCCCGCACCCTGCACTCCGCCTGGCAGGCCGCCGAGGCGGTGCTGCGCCAGCGCGCCGCCGCCGACCGGGTCGCCCGGGTCGCCGCCGCCATCCGCGAGGCCGAGCTGGACGCCGCCCCCGCGCTCGCCGCCCGCGCCCGCGCCGCGACCGCCCTGGCCCGCGCCCTGGAGGCCGCCGCCGCGGCCGCCGAGTCCCGCGCCGACACCGAGGAGGAGCGCGCGGGCGAACTCCAGCAGGACGGCGGCAAGGCCCAGACCGACGCCACCGAGGCCGCCACCGCCGCCCAGAAGGCCCGCAGCGAGGCCGACCACCTGCGCCAGCGCCTCGCCGAGGTCGAGCAGGAGACCGAGGCCGCCGTCGCGGCCGGCTTCATCGATGCCGACGGCGACGTGGACCCGGCCCGCGCCGCCCTGTACGCCGCCGACGTCGAGAAGGCCGCCTCCGCCGCGCTCGCCCAGGCCCGTACCGCCGCCGAGTCCGCCGCTGCCCGGCTGCGCGAGGCCGCCGCCGCCACCTCGCGCGCCGAACTCGCCGCCGAGCGGGCCGGCGACGCGCGCAAGGACGCCGCCCGGTCCCTCGCCGCCGAGCAGCGCACCGCCGCCCTGCTCGCCACCGAACAGCGCCTCGCCGACCTGCTCTCCCTGACCCCCTACCAGGAGGGCGCCGAGGAGGACGCCGGCTTCCTCACCCCCGCCCTGCTCGACCGCAACGCCGAGTACCTGCGCGAACTCCTCGACGAGTCCATCGCCACCGCCGAACGCACCCTGTTCGACCTCCGCACGGCCGCCGCCGACGACTCCCGCATCCTCGCCGCCCTCGGCGACGGCGGCCTGCTGCCGCCCGGCCCGGACGTGCTCGCCACCGTCGAGTACCTCGCCGAGCACGGCATCCCGGCCCTGCCCGGCTGGCGCTACCTCGCCCAGTCCGTCGACCCGGCCGACCACGAGGCGATCCTCGCCGCCCGCCCCGAACTGGTCGACGGCGTCGTCGTCACCGACCCGTCCTCGCTGGAGCGCGCCCGCGAGGCCCTGCAGGCCGCCGCCCTGCTGCCGCGCTCCACCGTCGCCGTCGGCGCCGCCGCCTCGCTGATCGCCCCGATCACCGACGAGCCCGCCTTCTTCCTCGTGCCGCCGAACCCGGCCATGCACGACGAGTCCGCCGCCGACGGCGAGCGCCGCGAACTGCGCGCCCGGGCGAGCGCCCGCGAGGAGCACATCCGCGAACTGGCCGGCCGCCTCGGCGCCGACCGCGCCCTCGCCGCCCGCCTCGCTTCCTGGCACGCCAGCTGCCCGCCCGGCACCCTCGCCGAACTCGCCGCCGCCGCCGAGGCCGCCCGCGAGCACGCCGAGCAGGCCGCCGCCGCCCTGGCCACCCTGCGCGCCGACCACGACGAGGCCGAGACCGACCACACCGCGGCCGCCTCCGCCCACGAGGAGCACCGCGAGGCCGCCCAGCGCGCCCGCCGCCGCGCCGACGCCCTCTCCGGCCTCGCCTTCCGGCTGCGCGAGCGCGCCAACTGGGCCCGCCGCCAGCGCGAACTCGC
>NZ_JBHUAL010000199.1:15329-18106 GCF_042789775.1 Kitasatospora sp. NPDC056800
CGCCCAGCGCGCCCGCCGCCGCGCCGACGCCCTCTCCGGCCTCGCCTTCCGGCTGCGCGAGCGCGCCAACTGGGCCCGCCGCCAGCGCGAACTCGCCGAGGACGCCGCCGAGTGCGACCGCCGCCAGGCGCTCTGCGCCGAACGCGCCCGCACCTGCGACGAGGACCGCCGCGCCGCCCAGCGCGCCGCCGACGACGCCCGCCGGACGGCCCGCGCGCTGCGCGCCGAACGCGCCGAGATCCCCGCCGCCGAGCAGGCCGACGAGCCCGCCGAGACCGCCCCCGCCGCGCTGCCCGCCCTGCGCGAGGCCTACCGCGCCGCCTCCCAGCTGTACGAGAAGGTCGGCGTCGGCGCCGACCTGCGCGCCGAACAGGCCCGCGCCGAGGGCGACGAGGCCGCCGCCGCGACCGAACTCGACCGCCTCACCAACAAGGTGCGCACCCGCGCGGAGGAACTCCTCGGCAGCCCCGACGGCGCCGACGGCCCGGCCCGCCAGGCCGCCGCCGCCCGCGCCGAGGAACTGGTCGCCACCATCGAGGCCCGCTCCGCCACCGCCAGCGAGCAGCTCGGCCGGCTGCGCGGCGAGGCCGAGCGCTCCGCCCCCGCCGACGGCGAGGCGCACACCGAACTGCCCGAGGACCTCGTCCCCACCGATCCGGAGCACGCCCAGGCCCTGCTGCGCACCGCCACCAGCCGCCTGGCCGAGCGCCGCGAGGCCCTGGACGCCGCCCGCACCGCCCACGCCGACCTCCAGCGGACCTTCGACACCGCCCAGGCCTCCGCCGCCGACTTCGACGAGCTGGCCGGCCAGCTCCGCGACGGCCTGCGCGACCACCAGGAGGACCCGGACGACCCGGTCGAGCCGTACCTGGGCTCGCTGACCGAGGCCCGCACCGGCGCCACCGAGGCCCGCCGCGCCCTGCGCACCGCCGCCGGCGAACTGTCCTCCTCCGAACTCGCCGTCCGCGACACCGCCGACGCCCTGGTCCGGCACGCCAACGCGGCCCGCTACGAGGCCGTCCGCACCCCCGCCCGCCAGCAGATCCGCGAACTGCCCGCCTCCGCGCTGCCCGAGCACGCCGCCGCCTGGGCCACCGCCTTCGCGCCCCGGCTGCGGGTGCTCACCGACGAGCTCGCCCAGCTGGAGAAGAACCGCGGCTCGATCGTGGACCGGCTGCGCGGCCTGGTCGAGTCCTCGCTCACCACCCTGCGCGCCGCCCAGCGGCTCTCCCGGCTGCCCGAGGGCCTGGGGGAGTGGTCCGGCCAGGAGTTCCTCCGGATCCGCTTCGAGGACCCGGACCACGCCACCCTGGTCGAGCGCCTGGGCGAGGTCATCGACGAGGCCACCCGCGCCGCCGTCAAGAAGAACAGCGACCTGCGCCGCGACGGCATGTCCCTGCTGCTGCGCGGGGTCGCCGCCGCGATCGGCCCCAAGGGCGTCAGCGTCGAGATCCTCAAGCCCGACGCGGTGCTGCGCGCCGAGCGGGTCAGCGTCGGCCAGATGTCCGACGTCTTCTCCGGCGGCCAGCTGCT
Source organism: Kitasatospora sp. NPDC056800 (assembly GCF_042789775.1). Classification (NCBI taxonomy): domain Bacteria; kingdom Bacillati; phylum Actinomycetota; class Actinomycetes; order Kitasatosporales; family Streptomycetaceae; genus Kitasatospora; species Kitasatospora sp. NPDC056800. The sequence continues at coordinate 16,863 of NZ_JBHUAL010000199.1, forward strand.
CACCGCCGCCATCGCGCTGTACTGCACGATGGCCGCGCTGCGCGCCAACGACCGCGGCCAGTCCCAACTGCGGCACGCCGGCACGCTGTTCCTGGACAACCCGATCGGCCGCGCCAACGCCACCTACCTGCTGGAGCTCCAGCGGGCCGTGGCCGACGCGCTCGGCGTCCAGCTGATCTACACCACCGGCCTGTTCGACACCACCGCGCTCGCCGAGTTCCCGCTGGTGATCCGCCTGCGCAACGACGCCGACCTGCGGGCCGGCCTCAAGTACATCTCGGTCGAGGAGCACCTGCGCCCGGGCCTGCCCGCCGCGCCGGACCCGGACGGCCCGACCATCCACGGCGAGATCACCGCCACCCGGATGTTCAAGCGCCCCGCGGAGGTTCCCGCCCAGCCGTGAACTCACTAGCGTGATCGCCATGCTGACGATCGCGCACCTCAGTGACATCCACCTCGGCCAGGACCGCGGCCGGGACGACGGCAAGCGTGCCCGCCGGCGGGCCGAGCAGGTGATGGCGTACCTCGACGCCCTGCCCGGCCCGCTGGACGCGGTGCTGGTCACCGGCGACCTCGCCGACCAGGGCCTGCCGGAGGAGTACCGGCAGGTCGCCGAGGTCCTGGTCTCCCGGCACCCGGTGTTCACCTGTCCAGGCAACCACGACTCCAGGTCGCCGTACCGGGAGGTGCTGCTCGGCGAGGCGCCGGGGGAGGGGCCGGTCAACCGGGTGCACCGACTGCCGGGCGCCGACGTGCTGATGCTCGACTCCTCGATACCCGGGCAGCACGACGGCCTGCTGGACGAGCCGACGCTGGACTGGCTGGACGCCGAACTCGCCTCCGGCCGCACCGAGTTGCCCGCCCTGGTGGCCTTCCACCACCCGCCCGTGGAACTGCACCTGCCGTACGTCGACCCGATCCGCCAGTTCGGCGAGGAGCGGCTGGAGCGGGTGCTGCGCCGCCACCCCCGGGTGGCCGCCCTGTTCTGCGGCCACGCGCACACCTCCGCGGCCACCACCTTCGCCGGCCTGCCGCTGCTGATCGCGCCCGGCGTGGTCTCCACCGTCACGCTGCCCTTCGAGGGCGGGCCCGGCATCTCCTTCGACCACCCGCCGATGCTGGCCTTCCACGTCCTGGACGAGGACCGCCGGCTCACCACCCACTACCGGGCGCTGCCGCTCCGGGACTGACCGATCGGCCTGGTGCTACGGGTGGTTGGGCTGCACCCGGGCCTGGCGCGGCGG
>NZ_JBHUAL010000200.1:0-18069 GCF_042789775.1 Kitasatospora sp. NPDC056800
GTCCCGGACCGGCCCCGCCGCCGCACGGCGCGGCGCGCTCAGGCCGCTATCGGCCGCTGGCTCCGCACCGCCTGGAGCAGCCCGATGGCGATCCAGTTGGCGAACATCGACGAGCCGCCGTACGAGACGAACGGCAGCGGGATGCCCGCGACCGGCATGATGCCCAGGCACATCCCTATGTTCTCGAAGGCCTGGAAGGCCATCCAGGCGATGACCCCGGCCGCCACGATCGTCCCGTACAGGTCGGTCGCCTGCCGGGCGATCCGGCAGGCCCGCCAGAGGATCACGCCGACCAGCGCGATGATCGCCAGCGCCCCGACGAAGCCCAGCTCCTCGCCGGCCACGGTGAACACGAAGTCGGTCTGCTGCTCCGGCACGAACTGCCCGACGGTCTGGGTGCCGTGGAACAGCCCCTTGCCGGTCAGCCCGCCCGAGCCGATCGCGATCCGGGCCTGCGCGGTGTTGTAGCCGACGCCGTTCGGGTCCAGCTGCGGGTTGGCGAAGGCTGCGAAGCGGTCGATCTGGTACTGGCTCAACAGCCCGAACTTCCAGATCGCCACGCATCCGGCGGTGCCCGCCACCAGCAGGCCGAGCACCCAGCGGTTCGCCGCGCCGGAGCCGAGCAGGATGCCCAGCACGATGGCGGCCATCACCATCACCGAGCCGGCGTCCGGCATCAACAGCACTATGCACATCGGCACCCCGGCCCAGAGCAGGCCCCGGAACACCGCCCGGTGCGAGGGGAACTCCCGCTCCCCCGCGTCCACCTGGTCCGACAGCACGACGGCCATCGCCAGCACGATCGCGAGCTTCGCGAACTCGGCCGGCTGGATCGAGAAGCCGCCGCCGAGCTGGATCCACGAGTGCGCGCCGTTGATGGTCGAGCCGAGCGGGCTGAGCGTTGCCAGCAGCAGGACGAGCACGCCGACGTACAGGAACGGCACGATCGTGCGGAAGCGCCGGCTCCCTATCGCTATCACCACGGAGCACAGCACCAGCCCGACCACGAAGTTGGTCAGGTGCCGGTACAGGAAGTACTGCGGGTCCCCGTGGGTCAGCGAGTCGCGCCCGCGGGTGGCCGACCAGACCAGCAGCGAGCTGCCGGCCGAGAGGGCGAGGGCGGCCACCAGCAGTATCCAGTCCAGCCGCCAGAGCGGGGAGTCCTTGGACAGCGCCTTGGAGACCCCGCGGCGCTGCGGGGCCAGCCGCAGCTGCCGGTACGAGCCGTAGGAGGTCATGCCCGTCCCCTTCCCGGTCCGCGCGTGGGTTCGAGCGCGGCGTCGGCCGCGGTGTACGACGCCGGACGGTCGGCCGGCGGCGTCCGGTCGAGGAAGGCCGTCGCCGGGGCCGGCTGCGCCGTGGCCGCGTCGAGCAGCGCCGGAGCGGCGGCGACGGCCTGGGCCTGGAGGCCCGGGGCCTGGGCGCCCTGCGCCGCGTCGGCGCCGTACGAGACCGGCTTGATGATCGCGGTGCCGTCCGGGTTGAACTTCGGCAGCTCGGCCTGCGGCGCGGGCAGCAGCGCCTTGCCGCTGTCGATGCCGCCCTTGTCGTCCACGCCGTACAGCGCCTGGTAGATCCGGCGGATGGCGTCGCCGGAGCCGCCGGAGCCGGTGCCGCCCTGGCTTATCGTCATGACGACCGCGTAGTCCTTGCTGTACGTGGTCAGCCAGGAGGTGGTCTGCTTGCCCTCGACCTCGGCGGTGCCGGTCTTGGCGTGCAGCGTGATCTTGTCCTGCGGCCAGCCGTTGAACTTCCAGGCGGCGGTACCGCTCTTGATGACGCTCTCGGTGGCCTGGTTGATGTAGCTGAGCAGCTTCTCGTCGCCGGGGAACTTGGCGTCCTCGTGCGGGGCGATCTCGCGGACGAGGTCCCCGCCCGGGCTTATCACGGCCTTGGCGATGGTCGGCCGGTAGAAGGTGCCGCCGTTGGCGAGCGCCGAGTAGATCCGGGCCATCTGGACCGGGGTGACGAGGGTGTCGCCCTGGCCGATCGCGAAGTTGACGGCGTCACCGGCGCGCATCTGGTAGCCGTCGACGCAGTTCTCCCGGGCGATCTGGTCGGAGTAGCTGTTGCCGCCCTTCTGCCCCTGGGCGCACCAGGCGTCCTTGTTGTTGTCGTAGAAGGACTGCTTCCACTGCCGGTCCGGCACCCGGCCGGTGACCTCGGACGGCAGGTCGATGCCGGTCTTGGCGCCGAGGCCGAACTCGTGGGCGGTCTTGAAGAACCAGTCGCCCGGGTCCTTCTTGGGCTTGATGCCGCCGTCCTTCATCCACTGGTCGTACGCCAGGCCGTAGAAGACGGTGTCGCAGGAGACCTCCAGCGCCTTCTCCAGGGAGATCTGGCCGAAGTTCTCGCTCTCGAAGTTCTTGAACTCGCGGCCGCCGATGGTCATGCTCTTCGGGCAGTCGTAGCGGCCGTCCAGCGAGTAGCCGGCCTGCACGGCGGCGGTGGTGGAGATGACCTTGAAGGTCGAGCCGGGGGCGGACTGACCCTGTATGGCCCGGTTCAGCAGCGGGAAGTTGGAGTCCTTGCTGGTCAGCGACTGGTAGTCCTTGCCGCTGATGCCGCCCACCCAGAGGTTCGGGTCGTAGGTCGGGGCGCTCGCCATCGCGACGATCCGCCCGGTGTGCACGTCCATCACCACGGCGGCGCCGGAGTCGGCCTCGTAGTTGCGGTTGGTGATCTTGTCGAAGGTGTTCCGGGCGTCGTTCATGGCCTGCGCCAGGTTGTCCTCGACTACCTTCTGCACCCGGGCGTCGATGCTGGTGACCAGGTTGTCGCCGGTCTGCGGGGCGACGGTGCCGGCGTTGCCGATCACCCGGCCGAGGTTGTCGACCTCCAGCTTGGTGATGCCCGCGGTGCCGCGCAGGTCGCGGTCGTACACCGACTCCAGGCCGGCCCGCCCGATCTGGTCGGCCGGCAGGTAGCGGTCCAGGCCGCTCTTGCCGGCGGTCTTGCTGACCTCCTCGTCGGTGACCGGCGAGAGGTAGCCGAGCACCTGGGCCATGTTGGCGCCCTCGGCGCCGGTGTAGCGGCGTACGGCGGTGGGCTGCGCGGTGATCCCGGGGAAGTCCTCGCGGCGCTCCATTATCTGCATCGCCTGCTGGGTGGTCGCCTCCTTGGTGACCGGGATCGGCTGGTACGGCGAACCGTTCCAGCAGGGCTGCGGGGTCTTGGCGTCGCAGAGCCGGACCTTCTCCTGCACGTCCTTGGCCGGCATCCCCAGCACCTCGGCCAGCCGGGACAGCACCGCCTTGCCGCCGTCCTTCTGCTGGAGCAGCGAGGTGCGGCTGACCGAGACCACCAGCCGGGTCTCGTTGCCGGCCAGCACCCGCCCGGAGGCGTCCAGGATCTCGCCGCGGACGGCCGGCTCGACCACCTCGCGGATGTGGTTGCCGGTCGCCTTGGCGGTGTACTCCTTGGCGTTGCGGATCTGCAGGTACCACAGCCGTCCGCCGAGGGTGGCGAGCAGCGACAGCACCAGGATCTGCAGCACCACCAGACGGATCGTCACCCGTCGGGTGCGGCCGGTCTCGGGGATGTTGCTCACGTCTCGTGCGCTCCAGGATGCGGGGAGGTCGGGTGGTCGGGGCCGGAGGGCCGGGCGGCCGGGGCCGGGGCCGGGAGGCCGGTCCGGTTACGGGCGGCGGGCGAAGCCCGGCACGCGCCGCTTCTTGTACGACGGGCCCGTCGAGGTGTCGCGGGTGGTGCGGTAGCGGGCCAGCGTGCCCAGGCCGGAGCCGCCCTCGTCGTCGTCCGCGGCGGCCACCGGGTCGCGGCCGAAGCGGCGGCCGAGGTACATCACCAGCGGCACCACGAAGGGGGCCAGCAGCAGGTCGTAGAGCAGGGCGCTGATGACCAGTCCGCCGAGGCCGACGTGCCGGGCCGCGGTGTCGCCGACCAGGGCGCCGACCATCGCGTAGAGCAGGGTGGAGGCGACCGCCGCGGCGCCGACCACGACCAGCGAGCCGGCCACGGACCGCTGGCGGCCGTGGTCCGGGCGCAGCAGCCCGGCGGCGTAGCCCATCAGGCAGAGCACCAGCGCGTAGCGGCCGATGGCGTGGTCGGAGGGCGGCGCGAGGTCGGCCAGCAGGCCCCCCGCGAAGCCGACCAGGCAGCCGCCGGTGGTCCCGTAGACCATGGCCAGGCCGACCACGACGAGCAGCAGTATGTCCGGGGTGGCTCCCGGGAGCTGGAGCCGGCCGAACACGCTGACCTGGAGGATCAGGCCGAACAGGACGAGGCCGGCGGAGACGGGGATGCGGGCGAGGCGCATGGCTCAGTTCCCCCCAGTGGGCTTGGCGGGCGGGGCGGCGGGCGCGGAGGCCGGGACCTGGCCCGGCGCGGCGGCCGGCTGGCCCGCGGCGGGCGCCGGCGGCAGGACGGCGTCGCGCGGGTCGGCGCGCGGCGGCACGACCACCACGCCGACCAGGTCCAGCCGGGTGAACTGGACGAAGGGCTCGACCAGGACGGTCTTGGTCAGCTGGCCGGCGTTGGCCTGGACCTCGACGACCTTGCCGACCGGGACGCCGGGGACGAACGGGCGGCCGCTCTGCGAGCCGAAGGTGACCAGCCGGTCGCCGGCCTTGACCTGGGCCTTGCCGTTGAGCAGGGAGACCTTCATCGGGCTGTCGCCGCCGCCGGAGGCGAAGCCGATCTCGCCGGTGCCCTCCAGCCGGGTGCCGGCCGAGAAGCCGGGGTCGGAGGCGAGCAGCACGGTGGCGGTGGTGGGCGCGACGGTGGTGATCCGGCCGACCAGGCCCTGACCGTTGATCACCGTCATGTCGCGGGTGAGGCCGTCGTCGCTGCCGGCGTCGATGGTGATGGTCCAGGAGAAGCCCTGGGCCGGGCCGATCGCGATGACCTGGGCGGCCTTGACGGTGTAGCCGCCGGCGCCGGCGGTGCGCAGCAGGTCGTCCAGCTGTTTGGTGCGCCCGGTGGCCATGTCGGAGGAGGCGAGCTTCTGCCGGAGTTCGGTGTTCTCGCGGGCGAGCTGGTCGGTGCGGCCGCTGTCGGTGGCCGCGTCGCGGAAGGCGCGGACGGTGTCGGCGACCGGGTCGACGACGGTGGCGGCTCCGCGCTCGACCGGTCCGAGGACGCTGGCGGCGGCGTGCCGGGCGGGCCCGAGCGGGGAGTCCTCACCGCCCTTGATGTCCACGGTGATCAGCGCGAAGGCGACGGCCACCAGCAGGATCAGCAGCAGCCGGCTCTCTCGTGTGTCCCTCACGGTGCTGGTACTGCCCCTTCGTACCTGGCCGCCGCCCGGGGCTGTGGGGCCCGGGCGGCGGCCCGTTCAGTCGAGTGTCTGATGTGACGTGTGGTGCCGGTGGTGCGGCGACCTGTCAACGACGCGGCGAAGCGTCGAGTACCTGCTGGAGCGCCTCGAACTCCTCGACGCACTTGCCGGAGCCGAGCGCGACGGAGTCGAGCGGGTTCTCCGCGATGTGGATCGGCATGCCGGTCTCGCGGCGCAGCCGCTCGTCCAGGCCGCGCAGCAGGGCGCCGCCGCCGGTGAGCACGATGCCCCGGTCCATGACGTCGCCGGCCAGCTCGGGCGGGCACTGGTCGAGGGTGGTCTTGACCGCGTCGATGATCGCGTTGACGGGCTCGTCGATGGCCTCGCGGACCTCGGCGGCGGAGATGACCACGGTCTTGGGCAGACCGCTGACCAGGTCGCGGCCGCGGATCTCGGCGTGCTCGTCCTTCTCGCCCTCCAGGCCGAAGGCGCTGCCGATGCTCATCTTGATCTGCTCGGCACTGCGCTCGCCGAGGAGCAGCGAGTACTCCTTCTTGATGTGCTGGACGATCGCGTTGTCCAGCTCGTCGCCGGCGACCCGGATGGACTGGGCGGTGACGATGCCGCCGAGGGAGATCACGGCGACCTCGGTGGTGCCGCCGCCGATGTCGACGACCATGTTGCCGGTGGCCTCGTGGACGGGCAGGCCGGCGCCGATCGCGGCGGCCATCGGCTCCTCGATGATGTGCACCTGGCGGGCGCCGGCCTGCGAGGAGGCCTCGATGACGGCGCGGCGCTCGACGCCGGTGATGCCGGAGGGCACGCAGACCACGACGCGGGGGCGGGCGAGGTAGCGGCGGCGGTGGATCTTGAGGATGAAGTACCGCAGCATCCGCTCGGTGATCTCGAAGTCGGCGATCACGCCGTCCTTGAGCGGGCGGATGGCGACGATGTTGCCCGGGGTGCGGCCGATCATCTTCTTGGCCTCGGCGCCGACGGCGAGGATGCCGCCGGTGTTGGTGTTCACCGCGACGACGGACGGCTCGTTCAGAACGATGCCCTTGCCCCTGACGTACACCAGCGTATTGGCTGTTCCGAGGTCGATCGCCAAGTCGCGGCCGATGAACGACAGGTTGCTCGCCATGGGGTGTGGGTGCCTTCCCGGGCTCGGAGTTCATGGGGGGGTGGACGAATGCGCGCGTCCACGCGTGGGCGGAGAACAGCTGAGCTGTCTTACCGGGCCCTTGAGTCGCGTCCATCGTAGCCACGCCACTCGGTACGGACGTCGGCGTGGGGCATACCGTCCATTGTCCGGGGCGTGATCGCATCTCCGAGGATTGGGACGCCGTGTCGGCGCCGCCAGTTCCCTATTTCACGATAAGAATGCCCCGGCCGGGCCAATGGTCCCGACCGGGGCGGTACGAACGTCCCCCCGGGCGTGTCGCCCGGGTCCCGCTCGCCGGATCAGGCGTGCGCGGGGAAGAAGATCTTGATCTCGCGCTCGGCGGACTCCGGGGAGTCGGAGGCGTGGATCAGGTTCTCGCGGGTGATCGTCGCGTAGTCGCCGCGGATGGTGCCGGCCCCGGCCTCCAGCGGGTTGGTGGCGCCGGCCAGCATGCGGATGCCCTTGACGACCTCCTCGCCCTCGACGATCAGCGCGATCGACGGGCCGGTGGTCATGAACTCCAGCAGCGGCTCGTAGAACGGGCGGCCCACGTGCTCCGCGTAGTGCTGCTCCAGCGTCGCCCGGTCGAAGGTGCGCAGCTCGATGGCGGCGAACCGCCAGCCGGCCTTGCGCTCGATGCGGCTGATGATCTCGCCGGCCAGGCCGCGGCGGACGGCGTCGGGCTTGAGCAGGACGAGAGTGCGCTGGGACACGGTGCGTCTCCTGGGGATTCGGTTCGGCAGACAGTCGGGTCGACAGGCGGCGCCGACAGGGCAGAGATTACCTTGCGTACACGGCGTGTCGGTCCGCTGGTCCGGGCCTCAGGCCTGTACGGCGGCGGCCTCCGCGGCGGCCCTGGCGGCCTTGAACGCGTCCACCTTGCGGCCGTAGTGCACCGAGCACCACCACAGGCCGGCGAAGACCACGCCGAGCCCGAACATGGTCGGCAGCACGAAGCCGCTGGCGATCAGCCCGATCTGCAGCGCCCAGCCGATCTGCACCGCGCCGGGGCGGTCGATCATGCCGCAGAGCAGGACGCACAGTGCCATCGCGATGCCGCTGACCGTCCAGATCTCCGCGTTGGAGACATCGGTGAGCCGCATCGCGACCAGCGCCGCGAACAGGACCAGCAGCACTTCGCCGATCAGAGTCGAGGAGCAGAGCGTCCTCATGTCACTTCCTCCCGAGCAGCAGGCGGGCCTCGCCCACCGTGATGACCGAACCGGTGACCAGCACCCCGGCGCCGCCGAGGTCGCCCTCCTCCTCGGCGAGGCTGACGGCGGCGGCGATGGCGTCGTCGAGCCGGGGCTCGACCTGCACGCGGTCCTCGCCGAAGATCTCGACGGCGAGGGCGGCGAGCGCGTCGACGTCCATCGCGCGGTGGGTGGAGTTCTGGGTGATGACGACCTCGGCCAGGATCGGCTCGAAGGCCTCCAGCACGCCGGCCACGTCCTTGTCCCCGGAGGTGCCGATCACGCCGACGAGCCGGGTGAAGCCGAAGGACTCGGTGAGCGCGGCCACGGTGGCGCGGGCGCCGTGCGGGTTGTGCGCGGCGTCCAGGACGATCGTGGGGCTGCGGCGGACGACCTCCAGGCGGCCCGGCGAGGAGACGCCGGAGAAGCCCTGGCGGACCTTGTCCACGTCCAGCTGCCCGCCGCGCGCGCCGCCGACGCCGAAGAAGGCCTCGACCGCGGCCAGGGCGAGGGCCGCGTTGTGCGCCTGGTACTCGCCGTGCAGCGGGATGAAGACGTCCTCGTACTCCTCGCCGCCGAGTCCGCGCAGCGTCACCAGCTGGCCGCCGACGGCGAGTTCGCGGCGGATCACGCCGAACTCCATGCCCTCGCGGGCGACCGTGGCGTCCACCTCGACGGCGCGGCGCAGGATGTTCTGGGCGGCGTCCAGCTGCTGCTGGGCGACGACGGCGACGGCGCCGGACTTGATGATCCCGGACTTCTCGACCGCGATCTCGCCGGTGGTCTCACCGAGCTTGTCGGTGTGGTCCAGCCCGATCGGGGTGATCACGGCGACGGCGGAGTCGATGACGTTGGTGGCGTCCCAGGAGCCGCCCATGCCGACCTCGACCACGCCGACGTCCACCGGGGCGTCGGCGAAGGCCGCGTAGGCCATGCCGGTCAGCACCTCGAAGAAGGACATCGGCACCGGCTGCGCCGCGTCGACCATCTGCACGTAGGGCTCGATGTCGCGGTAGACCTCGACGAAGCGCTCGGGGGTGATCGGGGCGCCGTCCAGGGTGATCCGCTCGGTGACGGACTCCACGTGCGGGCTGGTGTAGCGGCCGGTGCGCAGCTCGAAGGTGTTGAGCAGCTGCTCGATCATCCGGGCGGTGGAGGTCTTGCCGTTGGTGCCGGTGATGTGGATGGACGGGAAGGACCGCTGGGGCTGGCCCAGGATGTCCATCAGCGCCTCGATCCGGTCGAGCGAGGGCTCCAGTTTGTTCTCCGGCCAGCGCTTGGAGAGCTCCACCTCGACGTCGCGCAGGGCGTCGCCGGTGCCGCCGTCGGCGGGGCGGATGGTGTACGGGTTCGGGTCGGCCTTGTCGCTCACGTCCACAGTCTACGGAGCGCTGGCGGGTCCTCCTCACGGGGTGAGAACGACCACTTTGCCCGCTCTTTCCCATGATCAGCTAATTTCCTCCCTTTACTATTGATTTAGCGATTTGAACCGCAATGAAGCATCGATTCGCAACCGATAGGAGCCTTCGGCCTTTGATCACTGGGAGCGCTGCGCCATGCCCGACGCCCTGCACGAGTGGATCGTGCTTCGCCAGGACGCCGTCGTCTGGGTCGCCGGACTGATCTCCCTGGCGCTCGTCGGCTACATGGCCCTCGTCTTCGGACGCTTCCTCGTGTACTGGGCCGGCTCCCGCCACGCCTTCCGGCACGGCCGCCCCGCCGAGCCCGGCGACCCCGCCGCCTTCCGGTGGCACCTGGTGATCCCCTGCCGCGACGAGGAGGCCGTGGTCACCCAGACCCTGGACGGCCTGCGGACCAGCGCGCCCGAGGCCCATCTGTGGGTGATCGACGACGACAGCGAGGACGCCACCCGCGAGCTGGTCCTCGCCGCCGCGGCCCGCGACCCGCGGATCCACCTGGTCCAGCGCCGCCGCCCGCACGCCCGGATCGGCAAGGGCGCCGCCCTCAACGCCGCCTACCGGGAGATCTCCGCCCGGCTGCCCGAGGGCACCGACCGCTCCCGGGTGGTGATCGGCGTGGTCGACGCCGACGGGCAGCTCGACCCCGGCACCCTCGCCCGGGTCTGCAACCCCAAGGCCCTCGGCCGGCCCGACACCGGCGCCGTCCAGATCGGCGTCCGGATGCGCAACGCCGACGACGAGCTCCCGCTGCCCGGCCGGGGCCGGCTCGCCAACGCCCTGGCCCGCGCGCTGGTGCGGATGCAGGACGTCGAGTTCCAGGCCACCAACACCGGCATGCAGCTGCTGCGCCGCCGCACCGGCAGCGTCGGCCTCGGCGGCAACGGCCAGTTCGTCCGGCTCACCGCCCTCGACTCGCTCACCGCCGAGGAGGGCCGGGCCGGCCGGCCCTGGCCGGAGCGCGCCCTGCTGGAGGACTACGAGTCCGGCCTCGACCTGCGCCTGGCCGGCTGGCGGCTCACCCACGTCACCGAGGCCCAGGTCTCCCAGGAGGGCCTGATCTCGCCGCGCCGCTTCCTCACCCAGCGCACCCGCTGGGCCCAGGGCAACATGCAGTGCCTGCGCTACACCGGCCGGGTGCTGCGCTCCCCGCACTACACCGCGACCGGCAAGGCCGAGGTGCTGTACACCTTCCTCCAGCCGGTGGTCTGCGTGCTGCTGGTGCTGCTCTTCCCCGTCTCGCTCGGGATCACCGGCGCCGGGCTGGTGCTCTTCCCGGAGGAGACCGCCGAGTTCCAGCTCCGGTTCGGCCCGTGGATGCTGCTCGCCTTCGTGCTCGCCACACTGCCGATGGTGTTCTGGGGCTTCGCCTACCGCCGGGCCGTCCACCCCGACCGCGGCCGGCTCACCGGGCTGCTCTGGGGCGTCCTGGTCTGGCTCTACGCCTACCACCTGTTCGTGGTCGCCACCCGGGCCGCGGTCCGGATGCTGCTCGGCCGCAACGGCTGGGCCAAGACCCGCCGCAACGCCGAGAAGACCGCCCTCGGCGCCCCCACCGCGCTCGAGTCCTGAGCCCGCCCCTCCCCCTTCGCGCCGCCCCTCCCCCACGCCACCGGAGCCCCGCATGAGCATGTGCCTGCCCCCGTCCAGCGTCGCCGTCGTCCTCGGCACCCGCCCCGAGCTGGTCAAGCTCGCCCCGCTGATCCACGAACTCGGCGACGCCACCCGGCTGGTGCACACCGGCCAGCACTGGGACGAGGCGATGTCCGGCCGCTTCCTGCGCGACCTGGACCTGCCCCGGCCGGAGCTGCTCACCGGGGTCGGCGGCCGCCCCCGGGCCGGTCAGATCGCCCAGTCCCTCGGCCAGTTGGACGCCGCCTTCGCCGAGGACCGCCCCGCCGCCGTGGTCGTCCAGGGCGACACCAACGCCACCCTGGCCGGGGCGCTGGCCGCCAACGCCCGGGAGATCCCGCTGGTCCACGTCGAGGCCGGGCTGCGCAGCTTCGACCGGGCGATGCCCGAGGAGCACAACCGGGTGATGGTCGACCACGTCTCCGACCTGCTCTGCGCCGCCACCGGGGAGAACGTCGCCAACCTGCGCGCCGAGTCGCTGGCCGAGGACCGGATCGAGCTCACCGGCAACACCGTCGTCGAGGTGGTCCGCCGTCAGCTGCCGGACGGGGCCGCCCGCGCCGCGCTGCTCGCCGCGCACGGCCTGCGCCCGGACGCGTATGTGCTGGCCACCGTGCACCGCCCGGAGAACACCGACACCGCCGAGGCGCTCGGCGCGGTGCTCGCCGAGCTGGACCGGATCGCCCGGGCCGGCACCCCCGTGCTGTTCCCGATGCACCCGCGCACCCGGGCCGCCGTCGAACGCTTCGGCCTGGACGGCCTGCTGGAGCGCCTCGCCGTCACCGGCCCGGTCGGCTACGGCGACTTCCTGGGCCTGGCGTGCCACGCGGCGCTGCTGGTCTCCGACTCCGGCGGCGTGCAGGAGGAGTGCACCGTGCTCGGCCGCCCACTGCTGGTGGTGCGCCGCTCCACCGAGCGTCCGGAGGCGGTGGCGGCCGGCTTCGCCGCGCTGGTGCGGCCCGGCGAGGAGCTGGGCACCCTGGCCCGCGCCTGGCTCTCCGACACCCCCGAGCGGCTCGCCCGGCTGGCGGCCACCCCGAGCCCGTACGGCGACGGCCTGGCCTCGGCCCGGATCGCCGCGCTGACCGCGGCACTCGCCGACCCGGCCGGCCGGCAGGCCTTGCCTTCAGCCGCCTAGGTCCTCTTGACAGCAGAATTGGTCTACTCCACCTTGTGAGGCAAGTCTCCGTTCCCGACCGGGACTTGAGTTGTCGGTAGCTCCCGCACGCGCACCATCGACACCCCGGACGGCGCTCCTCCCCCACGAGGCGCCCGCCGGGCCTCCCCCACTGGAGACGGAGTCATGCCACCTGCCCGACACCGGCGCCCGCGCGCCGTCCACTCCCTGCTCGCCGGAGCGAGCGCCCTGGTCATCGGCCTGGGCGGACTCGTCCTGGCCGGCGGCACCGGCGCCCACGCCGCCGACACCGACCTGATCGTCAACGGCGGCTTCGAGACCGGGAACCTGTCCGGCTGGACCTGTTCGAGCGGTACGGTCCAGCGCACCACCGTCCACTCCGGCACGTACGCCCTGCAGTCCACCCCGGCCGGGAGCGACACCGGCGAGTGCACCCAGACCGTCCAGGTGAAGCCCTCCTCCGCGTACACCCTGAGCTCCTGGGTGCAGGGCTCGTACGTCTACCTGGGCGCCCGCGGCACCGGCGGCACCGATCCGAGCACCTGGACCCCCGGCGCCGGCGGCTGGACCCAGCTGACCACGAGCTTCACCACCGGCCCGAACACCACCAGCGTCACCGTCTACCTGCACGGCTGGTACGGGCAGCCGGCCTTCGCCGCCGACGACGTCTCGCTGCTCGGCCCCGGCGGACCGCAGCCGTCACCGAGCCCGACGGCCACCGCCACCTCCACCGCCTCGCCGAGTCCGACGGCCACCCCCACGGACAGCGGCACGCCCACCCCCACCTCCACCGGCAAGCCGCCGGACCTGCCCAAGCACATCCTCACCGGCTACTGGCAGAACTTCGACAACGGCGCCACCGTCCAGCGGATCAGCGACGTCCCGGCCGCCTACGACATCATCGCGGTCTCCTTCGCGGACGCCACCGCCACCCGCGGCGGCCTGAGCTTCACCCTCGACCCGGCGCTCTCCTCCCGCCTCGGCGGCTACACCGACGCCCAGTTCAAGGCCGACATCGCGGCCAAGCGGGCGGCCGGGAAGCGGGTGGTGCTCTCCATCGGCGGCCAGAACGGCACGGTCTGGGTGGGCGATTCCGCCTCCGCCGCGACCTTCACAAGCACCGCCTGGGCGCTGATGCAGAGCTACGGCTTCGACGGGATCGACATCGACCTGGAGAACGGCATCAGTTCCACCTACATGGGCCAGGCGCTGCACGCCCTGGCGGCGAAGGCGGGGAGCGGATTCATCCTCACCATGGCGCCGCAGACGATCGACATGCAGTCGACCGGCATGGAGTACTTCAAGCTGGCGCTGAACGTGAAGGACATCCTCACCATCGTCAACATGCAGTACTACAACTCCGGCGCGATGAACGGCTGCGACGGGAACGTTTACTCCCAGGGCACCGAGAACTTCCTCACCGCGCTGGCCTGCATCCAGCTCAAGGGCGGGCTGCGGCCCGACCAGGTGGGCCTCGGGGTGCCGGCCTCCACCAGCGCCGCGGGCGGCGGGTACCTCGCCGCCGGCACCGTCAACAACGCGCTGGACTGCCTGGCCTCCGGCACCAACTGCGGCAGCTACAAGCCGGACACCACCTGGCCGGGCATCGGCGGCGCGATGACCTGGTCGACCAACTGGGACGCCAAGGCGGGCAACCCGGTGGCCGGCACCATCGGCTCGCACCTGCACGCCATGCCGTAACCGGCCCGGCCGGCCTGCCGGAGGCCCGGGTTCAGACCCCGGCCCGGGCCTCCGGGACGTGCGCGGTGCCGCCGTGCCGACGGCGCAACTCGGCCGTGATCTCGGCCAGTTCACCGTCGGGCAGCAGCGGCAGCATCATCGCGACGCCCTGCAGCAGACCACCGAGCAGGAAGGTGGTGTCGGGCGTCGCGGCCACCAGGCCGCGGACCTCGGCCACCTCGCCGGCCGCCACCGCCTCGATCAGCTGGGCCGCGTTCGCGGTCTCCTCGTCCACCGCGACCCCGCCGGTGTCCTCCGGGGCGCGCCGGGCCATCGCCCGCAGCACCCGGTCGCCGACCTCAGGGGCGTACGCCTTGCGGACGGCCTCGGCGGCGATCCAGGCGAGCAGGGTGGTCACCTCGCGCTCGGCGTGCTCGGCGAACAGCAGGTCCAGCTCGTGGTCGAACGCGATCTGGTTGCCGTGCCGGAACGCGAGCAGCAGGGTCGCCGCCCTGGCCTTGGCCTCCTCGACCGCCTCCAGAGGCAGTTCGTCGGCCAACTCCTCGGTCACCACCACGCCATGCCCTCCCGTCCGTCGCTCAGCAGGAACGCTCAGCGGAAACGCCCATTCGGAAACTCCGTGCACACGGTACACAGCGGACCTGCAAACTTCCGCGAACCCGCGCGGGCAAGACCGGAATCAATTCGCTCGGAATAGGACCTCACCCGGTCGCAGGATGATAATTCGCCGGAAGGGAGCAATGTTCCTGGGCTATTTGGTGTAAGGAAAGCGGCCGGGGAAGCCGAACCGGAACCGGAACCCGGAAAACGCCGAGGGGCCGCACCCCGCGCGTCGCGGAGTACGGCCCCTTCGGCGGGGACGGGCGGTCAGCCCTGCGGCAGCGCCGCGAGCTGGGCGGTGATCCGGGCGATGTCGGCCTCGGCGGCCTCCTGGCGGCCCCGGATCTTGGCGACCACCTCGTCCGGCGCCTTGGCGAGGAACGCCTCGTTGCCGAGCTTGGCGGTGGTCTGGGCCTTCTCCTTCTCGGCGGCCGCGAGGTCCTTGGCCAGGCGCTTGCGCTCGGCCGCGACGTCGATGGTGCCGGAGAGGTCCAGCGACACGGTGGCACCGGCCACCGGCAGCGAGGCGGTGGCCGCGAAGCCCTCCTCGGGCGCGGTCAGCCGCAGCAGCGAGCGGATCGCGTCCTCGTGGACGGCCAGCACGGTGCCGGCCAGCTCCAGCCGGGCCGGGACGCGCTGCGCGGGCTGCAGGCCCTGGTCCGAACGGAACCGGCGGACCTCGGTGACCACCTGCTGCAGCGTGGCGATCTCCGACTCGGCGGCCGCGTCACGGTAGCCGCTGTCCTTCGGCCACTCGGTCACGACCAGCGACTCGGCGCCGGTGAGCGCCGTCCACAGCGCCTCGGTGACGAACGGGACGACCGGGTGCAGCAGCCGCAGGGTGACGTCCAGGACCTCGCCCAGCACCCGGCGCGAGGCGTCCGCCTGCGGACCGCCCTTGGCCAGGGTGGTCTTGGAGAGCTCGACGTACCAGTCGAAGACCTCGTCCCAGGCGAAGTGGTACAGCGCGTCCGTGGCCTTGGCGAACTGGTAGTCCTCGTACAGCCCGTCCACCTCGGCGACGGTGGCGTTCAGCCGCGACAGGATCCAGCGGTCGACCGCGGTCAGCTCCTCCGGCGCGGGCAGCGGGCCCTCGACGGTGGCGCCGTTCATCAGCGCGAAGCGGGTCGCGTTCCAGATCTTGTTGCAGAAGTTGCGCGAGCCCTTGACCCAGTCCTCGCCGATCGGCACGTCGGCGCCCGGGTTGGCGCCGCGGGCCAGGGTGAAGCGGACGGCGTCGGCGCCGTAGGCGTCCATCCAGTCCAGCGGGTCGACCGCGGTGCCGGAGGACTTCGACATCTTCTTGCCGAACTCGTCGCGCACCAGGCCGGTCAGGGCGACGGTCTTGAACGGCGCCTCGCCGTCCATCGCGTACAGGCCGAACATCATCATCCGGGCGACCCAGAAGAAGATGATGTCGTGGCCCGTCACCAGGACGTCGGTCGGGTAGAACTTCTCCAGGTCGGCGGTCTTCTCCGGCCAGCCGAGCGTGGAGAACGGCCACAGGCCGGAGGAGAACCAGGTGTCCAGGACGTCCGGGTCCTGGTGCCAGCCCTCGCCGGTCGGCGGCTGCTCGTCCGGTCCGACGCAGACGACCTCGCCGTCCGGGCCGTACCAGACCGGGATCCGGTGGCCCCACCACAGCTGGCGCGAGATGCACCAGTCGTACATGTTGTCGACCCAGTCGAAGTAGCGGCGCTCCAGCTCCTTCGGGTGGATCTCCACCTTGCCGTCGCGGACGGCGTCGCCGGCGGCCTTGGCCAGCGGCTCGACCTTGACCCACCACTGCAGCGACAGCCGCGGCTCGACCACGGTGTGGCAGCGCGAGCAGTGGCCGACCGCGTGCATGTACGGACGCTTCTCGGCGACGATCCGGCCCTGCTCGCGCAGCGCGCCGACGACGGCCGAACGGGCCTCCAGCCGGTCCATGCCGAGGAAGGGACCGTGCACGGTGATCGCACCGCACTCGTCCATGACGGACAGGTTGGGCAGGTCGTGGCGCTGGCCGATGGCGAAGTCGTTCGGGTCGTGCGCGGGCGTCACCTTGACGGCGCCGGTGCCGAACTCCGGGTCGACGTGCTCGTCGGCGACGACCGGGATCTCACGGTCGGTCAGCGGCAGCTTGATGGTCCGGCCGACGAGGTGCTTGTAGCGCTCGTCCTCCGGGTGGACGGCCACCGCGGTGTCGCCCAGCATCGTCTCGGCCCGGGTGGTGGCCACGACGATCGAGTCGTCGCCCTCGCCGTAGCGGATCGAGACCAGCTCGCCCGGGGTGTCCTCGTGCTCCACCTCGATGTCGGACAGCGCGGTGAGGCAGCGCGGGCACCAGTTGATGATGCGCTCGGCGCGGTAGATCAGGCCGTCGTCGAAGAGCCGCTTGAAGATGGTCTGGACGGCCTGGGACAGGCCCTCGTCCATGGTGAAGCGCTCGCGCGACCAGTCCACGCCGTCGCCGAGCCGGCGCATCTGGCCGAGGATGCGGCCGCCGTAGCTCTTCTTCCACTCCCAGACCTTCTCGACGAAGGCCTCGCGGCCCAGGTCGTGCCGGGACAGGCCCTCCTCGGCGAGCTGCTGCTCGACCTTGTTCTGGGTGGCGATGCCGGCGTGGTCCATGCCGGGCAGCCAGAGCGTCTCGAAGCCCTGCATGCGCTTGCGGCGGGTCAGCGCGTCCATCAGCGTGTGCTGGAAGGCGTGGCCCAGGTGCAGGACGCCGGTGACGTTCGGCGGGGGGATGACGATGGTGTACGCGGGCTTGTCGCTCTTCGCGTCCGCGGTGAAGTAGCCACGGTCTACCCAGCGCTCGTACAGCTCGCCCTCTACGTCCGCGGGGGTGTAGGTCGTCGGGAGGGTCGCTGCTTCGTCCCCGGCAAAGGTGCTCACGGGGCGCTGGTTCGTCGTGTCGGTCACGACGCACAGTTTACGTAACCGGGGGGTGGGTCACGAACCGCTTTCCGGTCCGCGGCCCGGGCGCGGACCGGACGGGTCCCGGCCCGGCGCCGTGCGGTAGCGTGCCCGGGCACTCGTCCGGTGGACCGGACGGGCACGGACGACCGGACAGACGACAGGCCGCGGGTGCGGCGGGGGAGCACGGACGCAGATGTACGGCCAGGGACAGCAGTACCCGCAGGGACAGCCGCAGCCGTACGGGGGTCAGCCGCCGTACGGCCCGCCGCCGCAGCAGCCGTACGGCGCGCCCCCGCCCCCGCCCGCGTACGGCCGGCCGCAGTACGGCCAGCCCCAGCCGCAGCCCCCGTACGGCCAACCGCAGTACGGCCAGCCCCCGCAGCAGCCGTACGGCGTGCCTCCGCAGGCCCCGTACGGCCAGCCGGGCTACCCGCAGCAGCCGGAGCAGCGCAAGGGCAGGGGCGGTCTGGTGATCGGGCTGGTGGTCGGCGCCCTGGTGCTGGGCGGCGGCGGCTTCGCCGCCTGGAAGTTCCTCGGCGGGAGCGACCAGGGCGGCCGGTACCGGATGTCCGCCCCGGACACCATCCCGGACGGCTACTCCCAGAAGTCGGCCGAGGACAAGGCCGTCGACCCGAACAAGCCGGAGGCGGCGGACTTCGGCAAGGACCTCCACGTGATCGCGGCCAGCTACAGCCGGGGCACCGACCTCGACACCTTCTCGGTGCTCGGCGTCTACGGGAAGCTCAACGACCCCGGGAAGATCATCGCGGACGCCAAGAAGAGCACCGGCGACGACGACGTCACCTGGACCACCCCGCTGACCGACTTCCCGGCCCGCGACTCCAGGAACTCCTCCGCGAAGCTCTCCTGCGGCGTGGCCGGGATCGCGGGCAAGCCCGGTCCGACGGTCTGCGTGTGGGCGGACAGGTCCACCACCGGCCGGGTCACCTTCAGCAGGATGAACGTGAACAGCCACGGCCAGCTCACCGGCGGCCAGGAGACCACCCTGACCCAGGCGGCCGACCAGACCAGGGCGATCCGCGACGCCATGGTCGTCGCCAAGTAGCGCGCACCACGAGGAG
>NZ_JBHUAL010000201.1:0-17563 GCF_042789775.1 Kitasatospora sp. NPDC056800
CTTCCGGACGGCGGCGGGCGCCGCTGCCTTCACCTGCCTTCAGGGATGCGGAGCCAGGCTCTTACTTGACGCCGATGTTCAGGTAGTCGTACTCGCCCGAGAACGCCGAGGTGGAGACCACGTTGGTGGCGTTGTCCGGGCGGTACAGGAAGACCTTGAAGTAGGTCAGCGGGACGTAGACCGCCTGGTCCATGACCTTCTTGTCGACGTCGCCGTAGATCTTCTCGCGGGCCGTCTTGTCGGGGTTGATCGCGGCGTCGTCGAGCAGCTTGTTGACCGCGGGGTTGTCCAGCTGGGCCAGGTTGTTGTTGCCGGACGGCTTGATGGTGCGGCCGTCGACGATCTGCTGGAGGAAGCCGTAGCCGGTCGGCCAGTCGGCACCCCACTGCATCATCATCAGGCCGATGTTGTGCTCGGCCGCGAACTGCGGGGAGCCGGCGCTGTCCTGGAGGTACTTGCCCTGCGGGTACTGCTGGATCTCGGCGTTGATGCCGACCTTCTTCAGCGCGGCCTGGATCGAGGTGGCCGCGGCGACCTCGGTGGCGCGCTCGGTGCGGGCGGAGAGGACGGTGTTGATGCCGCCCTCCTTGCCGCAGGCCTTCAGGGCCTCCTTGGCCTTGGCCTCGTCGCCCTTGTTGTCCTTGGTCTCGTACGTGTTGAAGTCCTGGTGGCCCGGGATGTCCGGCGGGAGCACCGTGTTGGCGATCTGGCCGCGGATCGGGCCGCCGAGGGCGGTCTGCACCGAGACCTTGTCGACCGCGTACTGCACGGCCTTGCGGCACTCGATGTTGTCGAACGGCGCGAGCTTGGAGTTGATCGCCATGTAGACCAGGCGGCCGCCGTAGGCGTTGTCGGTGCTGGCCTTCAGCTTCTGGTTCTGGAGGATCTGCGCCTGGGTCTGCGGGTCGACGCCGCCGCCCACCAGGTCGACCTGGGCGTTGCCGGCCAGCAGGTCCTTGTCGATGGTGGACTGGTCGATGTTCATCCGGAGCACGATCTTGTCCGCGAGCTGCTTGCGGATCGGGTCGGTGCTCGCGTCCCAGTTGGTGTTCGGGACCAGGACGGCCTGCTTGCCGTCCTCGTAGGACTCGAACTTGTAGGAGCCCGAGGAGACGATCTTCTTCACGTACTCCGAGCCGGTGTCCTTGGCCTGCGGGACCGGCGCGGTCTGCGGGGCGCTGACCAGGTAGTCGAAGTCGGCGAAGGGCTGCTTCAGGTGGAAGACGATCGTGGTGTCGTCGGGCGTCTCGATCGAGTCGAGGCCGCCCTCCTTGTCCTTGTACGGGCCGGCGTACGGCGTGGCGTTGTCCACCAGGTGCTCGCGGAAGT
The DNA here is from genome assembly GCF_042789775.1 of Kitasatospora sp. NPDC056800. Lineage (NCBI taxonomy): Bacteria > Bacillati > Actinomycetota > Actinomycetes > Kitasatosporales > Streptomycetaceae > Kitasatospora > Kitasatospora sp. NPDC056800. The sequence goes on from NZ_JBHUAL010000201.1 coordinate 1,330, forward strand.
AGACCGGGCCGTTGGAGTTCACGTCCAGCGCGTAGTTCGAGCGCTCGACGGCGTACTTGACGTCCTTCGAGGAGATCGGGGTGCCGTCGTCGTACTTCAGGCCCTTGCGCAGCTTGTACGTCCAGGTCAGGCCGTCCGCGCTGACCTGGCCCATCGACTCGGCGAGGTCGGGGACGAGCTTGTTGCCCTCGTCGCCCGGCGCCGGGTTGAAGGTGGTCAGCGAGCGGGCGTACAGGCGCGAGAAGTTGTAGATGTACGCGTAGTACGTGTTGCCCGGGTCGAGCGAGTCCGGGGTGCCCTTCATCTCGTAGGTGACCGTCCCGCCCTTCTTGTCCGAGGCGTTGACGATGCCCTTGGTGGCGGCGTTGGCGCCGGAGCCGCCTCCGGTGCCGGAGGACGAGGCGGAACCGGTGTCCTTCGACGAGCTGGTGCAACCGGTCACGACCAGGACGGCGGCGGCTGCGGCCGCGGTCAGGGCGACGGTACGGGACCTACGCATGGGTGAGATCAACCCCTTGGGGATGGGAGGCGGTGAAGGAGAGCCTTGACGGCGCATCACATGATGCGTGGTCATGTGCGGCGGAATCAGTTGCTCTTGGGATCGAGGGCGTCGCGAAGACCGTCGCCGAGCAGGTTGAAGGCGAGCACGGTGACGAAGATCGCCAGACCGGGGACCACCATGTACTGGGGGTCCACCTGGTAGTACCGGATCGCGTCCTGGAGCATCCCGCCCCAGGAGGCCTGCGGCGGCTGGATGCCGACGCCGAGGAAGCTCAGCCCCGCCTCGAAGAGGATGTTGGTCGGGATCAGCAGGGTCGAGTAGACCAGGATCGGACCGACCAGGTTGGGCAGCAGCTCCTTGAACAGGATGAACGGGCCGCGGGCGCCGAGGCTGCGGGCCGCGTGGACGAACTCCCGCTCGCGCAGCGAGAGCGTCTGGCCGCGCACGATCCGGCCCATGTAGGGCCAGTTGAAGAAGCCGATCACGAAGATCAGCACCAGCATGTGCAGCGGCAGGCCGTGCAGGCCGAAGGCTCCGCCCTGGAGCGAGGTCGAGATCGCGATGGCGAAGAGCAGCAGCGGGAAGGCCAGGAAGACGTCCATCACCCGGCTGATCACGGTGTCCACCCAGCCGCCGTAGTAGCCGGCCATGATGCCGAGCACGGTGCCGATGGTGTTGGACAGCAGGGTCGCGCCGAAGGCGACCAGCAGGGAGACCCAGGAGCCCTCGATGACGCGGGTGAGCAGGTCACGGCCCTGCAGCGGGTCGATGCCGAGCGGGTGTTCGAGGCTCATGCCGCCCCAGTCGCCGAACGGCAGACCGCCGAGGTCGGCGTCCAGCAGGTCCTGGTGGAGGGCGTCCGGGTCGAGCCCGAACATCGACTCGATCGGCTTGGCCAGCACGGCGAGCATGATCAGCAGGATCACCACGACGCCGCCGGCGACGGCGGCCTTGTCCCGCTTGAAGCGGGTCCAGGCGATCTGGCCGAGGGAGCGGCCCTCGATCTTCTTGGCCGGTCCGGCGGCGGCTGCTGCCTCCGGCTCGTTCCCGGCGGTGGTCACGGATGTCATGGTCAGTTGGTCCCCTCGCCGACGGTGGCCGGCCCACGGGTGCCGGTCGCCGTCTTCGGCGGTGCGGCTGCGGACGTGCGGAGGTGCTTAGGAGGAGCGGGTGTTGACGGCAGTGCGTCGTGCACAGGCACTGCCACCACGCGGGATGGGCGTCGCGTGGACGGGCTTGTCGGCGTGCGCGCTCACCTTTGTGGGGTTCCAGCACGCGCGGTGCGTTGCGCAGAACTCTCTGCCATCCGAACTGGCTTGCGCCAGCCCTGACAACCGACAGATGCCCAACTGTGATCTGCGTGCATGCACCTCCCCGATCTTCGGCATATACCTCTTCACATGGCTGTAACTGCCATGTCAAGATGACCGGGCCGCACATCCGGAAATTCGTCCGGAAAGCATCGAAGCCGACTTGACGGACAATCAAGTCGGCTTCGGAGAATGGGTTTTGGGATTCAGCGCCCGGGGTAGCCGGGCCACGGCCGCTGCGGCTGCTGCTGCCAGCCCTGCGCCGGCGGCTGGGTGCCGTACGCGTAGCCCGGCATCGACTGCCCGGGGTACGGCGGCGGGGGCACCGGCGGGTACGGGCCGGTCGGCGGGCGGCCCGCCTCCCGGTCGAAGAACGGCCGCGCGTTGGCGCGCATCCACAGCGCCACCGGGTCGTACTCGTCCGACATCGCCACCGTGGACACCGCGAGCCCCTCCGGGGCCACCGCGATCGCGCGCTGCATCAGCGCCCGCACCGCCTCCACCGCCGGCGGCGAACTCTCGTAGAGGTCAAGGCCGATGGCCAGGTACGGCTCCCCCACCGCGGGCTGCACCCAGGCCCGGCGCAGCGCCCGGACCGCGCGCACCTCGGCGGCCTGCCGCTCCAGCAGCGCGAAGAACGGCTGGGCGTTCAACTGCGGCTCGCTGAGCTTCAACGGCCCGGCCGGCAGCCGGTCCAGGCCCGCGGCGACCCGCCGGAGGTCCGCCCAGGGCACGCCGACGCCGCCGCCGGGGGCGTGCGGGTTGAGCCACAGGCCCCAGCGGGTGCGGTACAGCGAGGCCGCGATCTCCCGGCCGGAGACGACCTCGTGGGCCCGCGCCCAGCCGGAGGCGGTCAGCTGCTCGGGCGAGGTGACGGCCGGCGCGTAGCCGTGGCCGCTGATCTCCATGTTCCCGTACTGCGCGTCCGGGCTGCCCGGCGTGCCGTGCCACAGCAGCATCCAGACCCGGCCGTCCGCCAGCGCGTGCAGCAGCCGCTCGTACGCGTCGTAGCGCTCCGGCGCGACGTCGCGCAGGGCGCGCTCCAACGCGCCGGGATCAGCTCCCGGGCGCCCGGCCGGTGCCTGGCCCCAGGGCCCCGGCACACCGCCCGCTCCCGTTCCCGCACTCATGCGCCCACCTCGCCGCGCCTCTTTCCCTCAACCCGCCGACCCGTCGGCCGTCTGCACGCACCCTATGGCGCGGCACCGGCCACCGCCACGGCGACGTGCCTCTGATCCGGACCCGCTCACGCCCGCGTGTGGAAAGGCAGTACCCGGGTGAGCAGCCACTCGACCACCGGGTCGTCGGCGAGGTCGAGCAGTACGAGGTGGACGCCCCCGGGCAGCGGCGCGGTTCCCAGCGCTCGCCCGAGTGCCTCGTTCACCGCGGCCGGGTCGGCCGGGGCCGCCGGGTCCAACTGGACGCCCACGAACATCACGGTCGGTTCGCCCTCGATGCTGGCCAGCGCCCTGCGGGCGGTCAACACACCGGGCAGCGCCGACAGTTCGCTCCGGCAGGCGGCCAGGAAGTGCTCCGGGTCCTCGCCCGGCACCGGCTCGCGCAGCGCCACCCGGCCGCCGGTCGGCTCCGCGGCGCCCTCGGCCTGTTCCCAGCGGTCCTCGCGCGGGCCGCGGCGCAGCTCGGCGACCCCCTGCGGCGGCACCGGGAGGCCCACCGGCGCGTCCGGGTTCACCGCGATGCCGAGGCCCAGCGGCAGCCCGCGGGCGAACTCCCACACCGGCGCGATCGCGAAGGCCATCCCCGGCGCCTGCTGGAGGAACACCTCCTGCGAGGAGAACACCGGCACGTACGGGTCGCCGCCCAGCTCGATGGTCGGCAGGTCGAGCGCCTGGCCCTGCGGGTCGGCCCCGGCCGGCAGCGGCACCCACACCTGGCTGCGCGCCAGCACCTCGAACACCCGTGGGGTCGCGCCCGGGTCGCCCAGGGCCGCGGTCAGCACCTGCTCCAGTTCGTTGGCCGGCCAGGAGCCGCCCGCCGGCGCCTCCTCCGGTCCGCCCCACCCCTGCTGCTGCTCCACCGGGTACCCCATGCGCCGCCGATTCCGCCCTCTGCCGTCGGCCGCCCACTGCCGCACCGACGCGCAGCAGTCTAGAGGCGTGCGGGGGGTGTGGTCAGGACTCGTGTTCGGGTCCCGCGCGGTGTGACCGGGTCCCCCCTCCCCTCGTCGTCCGGGACGTGCCATGATGTGCCCGTCCGACGGCATGCGCCGCGGGCCCCCACAACTCCATACCGGCCGCTCGAACCCGCGCGGGAGAGCCCGGAGTGCCGCTCAGGCACAGCCGGCGCCGAAGGAGCAAGTCCTCCCCGGAATCTCTCAGGCACCCCTACCGCACGGGTTAGGCACATCTGGAAAGCGGCGCCCGGCCCTGTCGTGCGCCCACCCACGGTGCAAGCCGTCATGCTGTCCCCCAAGCTGGAAACGGCTGCGGGCGGCGGGGCGGTGAAGCTCTCAGGTTCGACGACAGATGGGGAGACCCACGCCGCCGCATGCCCGCGCGCAGGGTCGGCCCCCAGCGGGTCCGGTCCGGTGCGTGCACCCCTGAGTGCCCCGACCGAGGAGTTCCTGGCCATGTCGTCCCTCCGCCTGACCGCGCTCGACGCGCTGCACCGCGCCCTCGGCGCGACCATGACCGACTTCGCCGGCTGGGACATGCCGCTGCGCTACGGCAGCGAGCGCGAGGAGCACCTCGCCGTCCGCACCAAGGCCGGCCTGTTCGACCTCTCGCACATGGGCGAGATCACCGTCACCGGCCCGCAGGCCGGCGAGATGCTGGACCACGCCCTGGTCGGCTTCGTCTCCGCGCTGGGCGAGCTGCGCGCCCGCTACACCATGATCTGCGCCGAGGACGGCGGCATCCTGGACGACCTGATCGTCTACCGCCTGCGCGAGGACGCCTTCCTGGTCGTCGCCAACGCCTCCAACGCCCAGCTGGTCCTCGACGAGCTGATCGCCCGCGCCAAGGGCTTCGACGCCGTCGTCACCGACGACCGCGACACCTACGCGCTGATCGCCGTCCAGGGCCCGGAGGCCACCGGCATCCTGGCCGACACCACCGACGCCGACCTGCCCGGCCTGAAGTACTACGCGATCCTCCCGGCCTTCGTGGCCGACCGCGAGGTGCTGCTCGCCCGCACCGGCTACACCGGCGAGGACGGCTTCGAGATCTTCTGCCACCCGGCCGACGCCGAGCCGGTCTGGCAGGCGCTGACCGCCGCCGGCGCGGACCGCGGCCTGGTCCCCTGCGGCCTGTCCTGCCGCGACACGCTGCGCCTGGAGGCCGGCATGCCGCTGTACGGGCACGAGCTGTCCACCGACCTGACCCCGTTCGACGCCGGCCTGGGCCGGGTCGTCCGCTTCGACAAGACCACCAACGAGGGCGCCTTCGTCGGCCGCAAGGCCCTGGAGGCGGCCGCCGCCGCGGCCGAGACCAACCCGCCGAAGGTGCTGGTCGGCCTGGTCTCCGACGGCAAGCGGGTGCCGCGCGCCGAGTACACCGTGGTCTCCACCGAGGGCGAGCCGATCGGCCGGATCACCTCCGGCGCGCCGTCCCCGACCCTGGGGCAGCCGATCGCGATGGCCTACGTCGACGCCGCCCACGCCGCCCCCGGCACCACCGTCGCGGTGGACGTGCGCGGCAAGCACGAGCCCGTCAGGGTCGTGGCGCTGCCGTTCTACAAGCGCGCCCGCTGACCCCTCGCACGCCCCCCGTTTTCCCATACGCGCACGTCGCAGCCGTCCGCGCGGCGGCCCGCTTCGTCGTACCCGCTTCCCATCCTGGAGAATGACGCCATGAGCAACCCCCAGCACCTTCAGTACACCAAGGAGCACGAGTGGCTGACGGCCGCCGTGGACGGTGTCTCCACGATCGGTATCACCAAGCACGCCGCGGACGCGCTCGGTGACATCGTCTACGTGCAGCTGCCCGAGGTCGGCGAGACCGTGACCGCCGGCGAGACCTGTGGCGAGCTGGAGTCCACCAAGTCGGTCAGCGACCTGTTCTCCCCGGTGACCGGCGAGGTCACCGAGGTCAACCCGGACGTCCTGGACAACAACGCCCTCGTCAACAGCGACCCCTTCGAGGGCGGCTGGCTGTTCAAGGTGCGCGTCGAGGCCACCGACGAGCTGCTCAGCGCCGACGAGTACGACGCGCTCACCAACCCCCAGGGCTGAGCCCCCGACGGGACGGGCCGCCGCACCGCGGTCCGTCCCGCCCTGGCCCCTTTCCCTCCTCCTCCCGGGAAGACCACACCATGACTGTTCTCAACCAGTCCCTGCACGCCCTCGACCCGGAGATCGCCGCCGCGGTCGACGCCGAGCTGCACCGCCAGCAGACCACCCTGGAGATGATCGCCTCCGAGAACTTCGCCCCGGTGGCGGTCATGGAGGCCCAGGGCTCGGTGCTCACCAACAAGTACGCGGAGGGCTACCCCGGCCGCCGCTACTACGGTGGCTGCGAGCACGTCGACGTGGTCGAGCAGATCGCGATCGACCGCATCAAGGCCCTGTTCGGGGCCGAGCACGCCAACGTCCAGCCGCACTCCGGCGCGCAGGCCAACGCCGCCGCGATGTTCGCGCTGATCCAGCCGGGCGACACCATCCTGGGCCTGAGCCTGGCCCACGGCGGTCACCTGACCCACGGCATGAAGATCAACTTCTCCGGCAAGCTCTACAACGTGGCCGCGTACCACGTGGACGAGAAGACCGGCCAGGTCGACATGGCCGAGGTCGAGCGCCTCGCCAAGGAGCACCAGCCGAAGCTGATCATCGCCGGCTGGTCCGCCTACCCGCGCCAGCTCGACTTCGCCGCGTTCCGCCGGATCGCCGACGAGGTCGGCGCGCTGCTCATGGTGGACATGGCGCACTTCGCCGGCCTGGTGGCCGCCGGGCTGCACCCGAACCCGGTGCCCTACGCGGACGTGGTCACCACCACGACCCACAAGACCCTGGGCGGCCCGCGCGGCGGCGTCATCCTGTCCAAGGCCGAGTTCGCCAAGAAGATCAACTCCGCGGTCTTCCCCGGCCAGCAGGGCGGCCCGCTGGAGCACGTGATCGCCGGCAAGGCGGTCGCCTTCAAGGTCGCGGCCTCCGAGGAGTTCAAGGAGCGCCAGCAGCGCACCCTGGACGGCGCCCGCATCCTCGCCGAGCGCCTGCTCCAGGCCGACGTGGCCGAGGCCGGCGCCAGCGTGCTCTCCGGCGGCACCGACGTCCACCTGGTCCTGGTCGACCTGCGCAACAGCCAGCTCGACGGCCAGCAGGCCGAGGACCGGCTGCACGAGGTCGGCATCACCGTCAACCGCAACGCCATCCCGAACGACCCGCGCCCGCCGATGGTCACCTCGGGCCTGCGCATCGGCACCCCGGCCCTGGCCACCCGCGGCTTCCAGGCCGAGGACTTCCGCGAGGTCGCCGACATCATCGCCGAGGCGCTCAAGCCCGCCTTCGACGAGACCGTCGCCGACGCGCTGAAGGCCCGGGTCTCCGCCCTGGCCGCGAAGTACCCGCTCTACCCGAACCTCTGATCACTCCGGTGATCGTTCGGGCGGGGTGACCGGCCTCACCCCTCCGGCGTACCAGGCACCCCGGGGCACCGCGCACACTGGAAGTGCGCGCGGTGCCCCGTCCCGTGTCGGCCCCTCCCTGCCCGCAAGTCCTTCCACGAGACCAGACAAGGACGTCCCCCGTGGCCATCAGCGTCTTCGACCTCTTCTCCATCGGCATCGGCCCGTCGAGCTCCCACACCGTGGGCCCGATGCGCGCCGCCCGGATGTTCGCCCGCCGACTGCGCACCGAGGACCTGCTGGACCGGGTGACGGGCGTACGGGCCGAGCTGTACGGCTCGCTCGGCGCCACCGGCCACGGCCACGGCACCCCGAAGGCCGTCCTGCTCGGCCTGGAGAACGCCTCGCCCCGCACCGTCGACGTCGACCAGGCCGACAAGGACGTCGAGCGGATCCTCGCCGAGAAGCGGATCAACCTGCTCGGCGAGCACCCGATCGACTTCGACCCCGACACCCAGCTGGTCCTGCACCGCCGCCGCTCGCTGCCGTACCACGCCAACGGGATGACCCTGTGGGCGTACGCGGCGGACGGCTCGACCCTGCTGGAGAAGACCTACTACTCGGTCGGCGGCGGCTTCGTGGTGGACGAGGACGCGATCGGCGCGGACCGGGTCAAGCCCGACGACACCGTGCTGAAGTACCCCTTCCGCACCGGCGACGAGCTGCTGCGGCTCAGCCGGGAGACCGGGCTGTCGATCTCCGGCCTGATGCTGGAGAACGAGAAGGCCTGGCGCAGCGAGGAGGAGATCCGGACCGGTCTGCTGGAGATCTGGTCCGTGATGCAGGAGTGCGTGCGGGCCGGCATGTCCCGCGAGGGCATCCTGCCGGGCGGGCTGAAGGTCCGCCGCCGGGCCGCCTCGGGTGCCCGCGCGCTGCGCGCCGAGGGCATCGGGCCGGCCAACGCGATGGAGTGGGTGACCCTCTACGCGATGGCCGTGAACGAGGAGAACGCCTCCGGCCGCCGGGTCGTCACCGCGCCGACCAACGGCGCCGCCGGGATCATCCCGGCCGTCCTGCACTACTACCTGAACTTCATCCCGGGCGCCGACGACGACGGCATCGTCCGCTTCCTGCTCGCCGCCGGCGCCATCGGCATGCTCTTCAAGGAGAACGCCTCCATCTCCGGCGCCGAGGTCGGCTGCCAGGGCGAGGTCGGCTCCGCCTGCTCGATGGCCGCGGGCGGCCTCGCCGAGGTCCTCGGCGGCACCCCCGAGCAGGTCGAGAACGCCGCCGAGATCGGCATCGAGCACAACCTCGGCCTCACCTGCGACCCGGTCGGCGGCCTGGTCCAGATCCCCTGCATCGAGCGCAACGGCATGGCCTCCGTCAAGGCCGTCACCGCGGCCCGGATGGCGCTGCGCGGCGACGGACGGCACCACGTCTCGCTGGACAAGGCGATCAAGACGATGAAGGAGACCGGGGCCGACATGAAGATCAAGTACAAGGAGACCTCGCGCGGCGGGCTCGCCGTCAACGTCATCGAGTGCTGAGCTGACCGGCTTTTCCGCAGGCCCCCGGGCGGTCCCCCGTTCCGCCCGGGGGCCTGCGCGTGCTCCGGATCACCCGGCCGTGGCCGCCTTCGCGGGGGTGTCGGCCGGCTCCGGCTCCGGGTCTGGCTTCGTCGGCTCGGGCTCGGGCTTCGGCGGCTTGATCTCCCTGGCCGCTCCCTGCTGCGGGCGCACCAGGCAGGCGAGGGCCGTCGCCGCGGCCGCCAGCAGCACCCCGCCCACGACCGTGCCGTGCAGGCCGCCGGTGACCGCCGCCCCGACGGCGTCGCGAACCTCGGCCGGGAGGCCGTCGAGGGAGGCCGGGGTCAGCCCGCCGCCGGTGAGCCGGCCGGCCTCGGCGGCCCCGAGGCGCTCCGTGAGGGAGTCGGTGAGCCGCGCCGTGTAGACCGCGCCGAGCGCCGCCATGCCGAGCGAGCCGCCGATGCTCCGCAGCAGCGTGACCACGCCCATCGCCGCGCCCATGTCCTGCGGCCGGACCGCCCCCATCGAGGTCAGCAGGGTGCTCTGCATCACCAGGCCGAGGCCGATCCCGGCGACGGCCGTGAGGGCCGAGGCCACGGCGATCGGGGTGTCGGTGCGCAGGAGCAGCAGCAGCGCGCCGCCGGCCAGGGTGACCGCGCCGCCCAGCAGCGGGTAGCGCCGCTCGCCGCCGGGCCGGCCCATCAGCCGCGCCGTCACCAGCTGGGTGCCCATCATGCCGAGCATCAGCGGCAGCAGGAGCAGCCCGCCGGCGGTGGGCGAGGCGCCCCGGGCCAGCTGCAGGTAGAGCGGCAGGTAGCCGACCAGGGCGATCATCACCGCGCCGGTGAGGAAGCCGAGCATCTGCGCCACCGTGAAGTTGCGGTCGCGGAACAGCGCGGGCGGGATCAGCGGCCCGGGGGCGCGCAGTTCGGTCCGGGCGAACCAGCCCAGCGCGACCACCGCGACGAGCGCCGTGCCGAGGAGCACCGGGGAGGTCCAGGAGTAGGCGGTGCCGCCCCAGCTGCTCACCAGGGTGAGCGCGAGGATGCCGGTGGTCAGCAGGGCGACCCCGGCCCAGTCGAACGGGGCGCGCACCCGCTCCGTCCGCAGCCGTACCCCGACGCCGACCGCGAGCAGCGCGACCAGCCCGACCGGCAGGTTGACGTAGAAGGCCCAGCGCCAGCTCAGCCGTTCGGTGAGGAAGCCGCCGAGCAGCGGTCCGCCGACGAAGGCGATCGGCATCAGCACGCCGACCACCGACTGCACCCGCGCCCGGTCGGAGGCGGGGACGAGCACCCCGATCACCGAGAGCGCGCCGACCATCAGCCCGCCCGCGCCGATCCCCTGGAGGCCCCGGAAGGCGATCAACTGCCCCATGTCCTGGGCGAGTCCGGCCAGCACCGAGCCGGCCAGGAACACCACCACCGCCCACTGGTAGGCGCCCTTGCGCCCGTACAGGTCGCCGAGCCGGCCCCAGAGCGGGGTGGCGGCGGCGGAGGTCAGCAGGTAGGCGGTGACCGCCCAGGAGAGGTGCTCCAGCCCGCCGAGGTCGCCGACGATGGTCGGCAGCGCGGTGCCGATGATCTGGCCGTCGAGGGCCGAGAGGAAGATGCCGAGCATCAGTCCGACGACGCCGAGCAGCGGCGGCTTGGGCCGCTCGTCGGCCTGCTCCTTGTTTTGGCCCCCGCTCTGTTCCGTGGCCATGCCGTCCGCCCCCTTCCCCGGCTCAGGCCGCGAACGGGCGGGCCCGGCGGGCGTCCCGCAGCGCCTGCGCCCACCAGGTGAGCTGGTCGAGCATGGTCTTGGCGGCGGTGTCGGCGGCCGGGTCGATCGCCCTGCCCTCGGCGTCGAAGCACTGCGAGGCGCCGTGGAAACTGACCGTGTTGCGGATCGTGGCGGCGTTCAGCTCGGCCATCACCACCCGCAGCTGCTCGACCGCCCGCAGGCCGCCGGACAGGCCGCCGTACGAGACGAAGCCGACCGGCTTGCCGTGCCACTGCCGGTTGTGCCAGTCGATGGCGTTCTTCAGCGGGGCCGGGAAGCTGTGGTTGTACTCGGGCGTGACGATCACGAAGGCGTCGGCCGCCTCCAGCCGGGGCGACACGGCGGCCAGCAGCGCGGCGTCGTCCGGCGAGAGTTCGCCGCCGAAGGACGGGAAGGTGACGGGCAGCGGGGTCTCCACCAGGTCGATCCGGTCGGCGGTCAGGTCGCCGCGCGCTTCGAGGTGGCCGAGCAGCCAGTCGGCGACCACCGGGCCGAAACGGCCGTCGCGGGTGCTGCCGACGAGGACGGCGACCTTCAGGTTCTGCTCGTTGGACGCCTGCTCGTTGGACTTCTGCTCCGTGGACATGGGAGTCCCCCTCCGGGATGGCTGATGTGTACGGCGTATCCGTCTCGAATACAACGTACACATCGACGTGTACGGCGTCCACTGCCGATACGCCGTACACAGGAGGGTGCTACGGTGGGACCGACCCCCAGTCGGAAGGAGCCCGCCCCCATGCCCGCTCAGCAGGCCCCCACCGGGGACACCCCCGCCGGCGACGACAGGCCCCCGGCGTCACTCTGGGAACGCCTGGACCGCCCGGCCCCCGCCCCGCGCACCACCCTGACCCCGCAGCGGATCGCCGAGGCCGCCGTCGCCGTCGCCGACGCCGAGGGCCTGGACGCCGTCACCATGCGCCGGCTCGCCGCCAAACTCGGCGTCGCCCCGATGGCCGCCTACCGGTACGTCTCCGGCAAGGACGAACTCATCGAGCTGATGGTCGACTTCGTCTACGGCCGACTCCCCCTGGACGCCGCCCCCGCCGAGGACTGGCGGGAGACCATGCGCGCCCTCGCCCTCCACCTGCGGGCCATGCACCTGGCCCACCCGTGGACCGTCCGGGCGGCCACCCCGTTCTCCCTCAGCCCGAACCAACTCGCCGTCCCCGAGCACGCGTTCGCCGCCCTGGCCGAGCACGGCCTGGACGCCGACACCACCATGGCGGTGTTCCGCACCGTCACCGGCTACGTCCACGGCTCGGTCGCCACCGAGGTCACCCTGAACACCCTGCGCCGCGAGCGCGGCTGGTCCGACGGCGACCAGACCCGGGCCGGCCTCGCCCCCCGGATGACCTGGCTGATGGGCACCGGCCGCTACCCCAACTACCAGCGCTACCTCCACGCGGCCACCCGCAAGGACGACCCCGACTGGCAGTTCGAAACCGGCCTCGACTGCGTCCTCGACGGCATCGCCGCCCACTTCGCCCTCTGACCGGGCCGCTCACGGAGTGGGAAGTCGGCCAGTCCGACTTCCCACTCCGCCGCCTCTTACTTGCCGGCCGCCCCGGCCCCCAGCCGCGCGGCGACGGCACCCAGCCGGCCCATCGCGCGGGCCACGCCCAGGCCGTCCATGTAGTCCCGCACGTGCACCAGCAGGCCGTCCCGGGCGCGCATCACCAGCAGGCCAGGCACGGTGAACGGCTCCCCGGTGGTGGCGAGCGTCCCGACCACCTGCTGCTCGACGGTCAGCACCTCCGGGTCGGCACCCGGGTGGACGGCCACCTCCCGGATCTCCCGCGGCCGCGCCGCACTCGCACCCCAGGCGGCCCGGTAGCCGGCCCGGATCTCCTCCCGCCCCCGGTACCGCTCCGGCATCCCGGGGAACAGGAACGGGAACTCGTGCACCCCATCCTCGGCGTACAGCTCTGCGAGGGCGTCCGCGTCCAGGTCGAGCATCGCCCGCCGGTAGCGGACGAGCAGGTCGAGCGGGCTGGGCGTGGCGGAATCCGGCATGACGGCGGCCCCTTCGGCAGCGGACGGGGACGCCAGAATCCCTCTGCGGCAATCGACTTGGCCCCCGCGCATCGATCGATGGCCCCAACCCTAGCCGCCGGAAGTCGGCTCCCCCTCGACGACCTGACAGCCGCCGCGCCCCCGCAGGCTTCGCCCGGCACCGAGGGGCCGTCCTCGTACCCCGGGATCGGCACCTGCGAGTCCTGCGCTCCGTTCACGGCCCTCGGTCAACCAGCCGCGCTGCACAGGAAGTCGGCCGGTCCGACTTCCTGTACGGCGGCAGCCGCCGACAACGCCTACCCGGCCGGCCGCTCGCCGGCGAGGACCAGGCGGTAGCCGTAGTCCATGCTGTCCCGGTCGAGCAGGTCGGCGTACCGCCGGTGCCACGCCCCCGAGGCGAGGTCGGCCCGCAGCCGCTCGACGGCCGGCTCGACCACCTCCGGTGGCAGCTGCGCGAAGGTCGAACTGGCCTGCCGGACCATCGGGTCCAGGTAGTGCTCGGGCCGCCGCCAGTGGGCGATCTGGAAGCCATCGGTGAAGTCCCAGGGGACGGGGAAGGGCAGCACGGTGTGCGCGTCCAGGGCCTCCACCACCTCCTCCAGCGGCGTGAAGCGGGAGTCCTCCAACTCCCTGATCTCCGGCAGGTAGTCCTCCAGCAGCCACAGCTGCGGCCGGTGCGCCGGGTCCCAGGTGAACACCGCCTGCCGCCGCGCGACCCGCCGCAGCTCGGCCAGCCCGCGCCGCGGGTCCGACCAGTGGTGGACGGTCAGGACGGCCATCGCCGCGTCGAACGCACCGTCCTCGAAGGGCAGTTGCTCGGCCGAGGCCTTGACCTTCCGCTCCCCCGGATGCTGGTCGAGCATGACCTGCGACGGGTCGACGGCCGTGACCTCGGCGTCCTCCGGCTCGTACGATCCAGCCCCCGCACCGACGTTGACCACCGTGCGCGCTCCCCGCAGCGCCAACCCGATCAACGCGTGCAGCCGCGGATCGGGCCGACGGACCTGCCGGTACCCGACGCCGATCCGGTCGTACCTCGCCGTCCGGCTCTCCTGCCCCGCGTGTCCCATCCGACCAGCCCATCAAACGGGACCACCGGAGGCAACCGCTTCGCGTGAACCCGCACCGACGGGGGAGGCCGTGGCGGTACCGTCGGCCGCATGACCGAACTCAGCGACTGGACCTACGTGGTGACCGACATCGAGGTGGACGGCCCGTGGCCGGGACCGAACTCGATGCGGTCCTTCGCGTCCGTGGCCACGACCATGGACGGCCGGATCTTCGGCGAGTTCGAAGCCGTCCTCGAACCGCTTCCCGGATCGGCCCCGAACCCGCGCACGAAGGAATGGTTCGACTCCGAGCCGGGCGCCTGGGAGGCCGCGACGACGAACCCGGAGCCCGTCACCGATGTCATGACCAGGTACGTCGAGTGGGTCCGGTCCCTGCCCGGCCGGCGGGCGTTCGCCGCGGCACCCCTGTCGTTCGACGGAACCTGGATCGACTACTACCTGCGCCGGTTCACCTCCTTCGGACTGCACCAGGGCCCCTACGAGCAGGATCTCCTCTTCCACGGCCCGGCCCTGTGCCTGCGCTCGTACACGGCGGCACTGACCGGCCGACCGCCCGCGGACCTCCCGGCACCGGCACTGCCCCCGCACTGGCTCGGCGGCGTGCGGCACACCCACAAGGCCCTCGACGACGCGCGCGGCTTCGCCGAGCTGCTGCACTTCCTCACCCGGAACTCCGGGACGCCCGCCATCACCTTCGACACCTGAGGACCACCCCGCGACCACCGGTCCCCGGTCACGCCTCCAGAAACGGCGGGGCATCCCTCCCTCCCCCCACCACGAGTGCCCCGAGGCCCTCGCGCGAGAAGTCGGCCAGCCCGACTTCTCGCGCAGACCAACACTCCCTACCACCACCCCGGAAGCACCACGAAGGCCAACCCCCGGCCAGAACAGCGAGCCCACGACGGCAACTCGCCCTCGCAGACCACATGCGGCACCCCGACCAGTTCGAGCAGGAACGGCACCGTGGGAGCCGCCGCCTCGCCGACAACGAACCCCAGCGCGCAGACGACATCGGCCAGTTCACCAACAGCCCTGCGGGCCGCCCCCTCCTCCCCACAGCCGATCCGGGACGGCAACAGGAGAACGCGCCCGGCCAAAGCCCCCGCCACATCGCGCAACTCACCCCAACGAACCTCGAGAACCACCCTCCGCAACCTCCCCCACCACGAGCGACCCAGGGCCCTCGCGTGAGAAGTCGGCCGGTCCGACTTCTCACGCAGCCCAGCACTCCCTACCGCCGACCCTGGAGCACCAGGAAGGCCGCGCCCAGCCAGGGCAGCAAGCCCACAACCGACCAACCCACCAGGACGGCCCTCCTCACGGCCGCCTCCAAGCCGGGCTGCGGCCGACAGCTCACGCCGTACCGGCCGACCGACGCATCCCGCAGCTCACCCCGGCGGACCGCGAAAACCGCCCTCCGCAGACTTCCTGCGCCACGAGTACCCCGAGGTCATCACGCGAGAAGTCGGCCGGTCCGACTTCTCGCGCAGACCAACACTCCTACCGCCACCCCGGAAGCACCAGGAAGGCCAACCCTCCAGCCAGGACGGCAAGCCCACGACCGACCAGCCCACCTGAACGGCCCTCCTCACGGCCGCCTCCAAGCCGGGCTGCGGCCGACAGCTCACGCCGTACCGGCCGACCGGCGCCCCCGTCGCATCACATAGCCCTCCCCATCAGACCCCGAGAACCATCCTCCGCAGCCTCCCCCCACCGCGAGTAGCCCGAGGCCCTCGCGCGAGAAGTCGGCCAGCCCGACTTCTCGCGCAGACCAACGCCCCACCGGCGCCTCGGAAGCGCCAGGAAGGCCAACCCTCCAGCCAGGACGGCAAGCCCACGACCGACCAGCCCGCCTGGACGGCCCTCCTCGCGGCCGCCTCCAAACCGGGCTGCGGCCGACAGCTCGCCGCCCGGATCCCGCAGCTCACCCCGGCGGCCCCCGAAAACCGCCCCAGCAGCCTTCCCGCACCACGAGTGCCCCGGGACCCGCGCGTGAGAAGTCGGCCGGTCCGACTTCTCGCGCGGGCCGACGCACCAACCGGAAAGCCGGGAGCATCAGGAAAGCCGACCCTCCGGCGAGGACGGCGAGCCCGCAACCGACCAGCCCACCTCGCGACCGCCTCCGACAACTCGCCGTTGCCGACCACATGCGGCACCCCGACCAGTCCGAGCAGGAACGGCACCGTGGGAGCCGTCGCCTCGCCGACAACGAACCCCAGCGCGCAGACGGCATCGGCCAGTTCACCGACAGACCTGCGGGCCGCGCCCTCGTCCCCGTAGGCGATCCGGGACAGCAACAGGGGAACGCGGTCGGCCGGAGCCCCTTTCGCATCACGCGGTTCTCCCCAGCTGACCCCGGAAACCGCCCTCCGCAGAGTTCCCGCACCGCGAGCGAACCGGGGCCCTCGCGCGAGAAGTCGGCCGGTCCGACTTCTCGCGCGGCCCAACGTTCCTGCCGGCGGGCCAGGAGCCCCCGGGAGGGCCCGGCGGCGGGGCCCCCGCCCCCCCCACCCCCCCGGCCCACAG